>JANOJJ010000697.1:0-18830 GCA_031408155.1 Rubrivivax sp. | reverse complement strand
CCTTGCCAGCGTCTGCCGTCAACGGGCTGCTGCAGGCCGTGTTCGGCTTCGAGAGGCACCTGGTGCCGCATGCGCTGTTTCCGGCCGGAACGTCGGTGCTGGCGGTGCTGGCCCGGCGCTGATGAAGTTGCCGCGCTCGCTTTGGCGCTTTGCGCTGGTGGGCCTGGCGGCGACCGTGGCGCAGGTGGCAGTGGCCTGGTTCACGCTCAGCGCGACGGGGCTGGGCGCAGCCTAACACGCGCTGAGCCGCGTCAGAGCCGCTCGCCAACCCAGCCCACCACCGAGGCCAGGGCCTTTGGCAAGGCAGCTGCATCGGTGCCGCCAGCCATCGCCAGATCGGGCTTGCCGCCGCCCTTGCCGCCGACCTGACCGGCAACGAAGTTGACCAGTTCACCGGCCTTGATGCGGTCCACGCTGTCGGCCGTGATGCCGGCGGCCAGCTGCACCTTGCCGCCCTCAACCACCGCCAGCACGATGGCCGCGGACTTGAGCTTGTTCTTCAACTGGTCCAGGGTCTCGCGCAGCGCTTTGGCGTCGGCGCCAGGCAGCATCGCGGCCAGCACCTTCAGGCCCTTCACGTCGACCGCCTGGGCCAGCAGTTCGTCGCCCTGGGCCGACGCCAGCTTGCCCTTGAGCGCGATGACCTCCCGGTCGAGCGCGCGTGCCTGGTTGAGCAGGCCCTCGACACGGCCAGTCACTTCGGCCGGCGTGACCTTGAGCGCGCCTGCCAGGTCCCTGACCGTGCCCTCGAGCTGTTGCAGGTAGACCAGCGCGTTGCCGCCGGTCACGGCTTCGACCCGGCGGATGCCGGCTGCGATGCCGGTCTCGGCGACGATCTTGAAGAGGCCGATGTCACCGCTGCGCTTGACGTGCGTGCCGCCGCACAGCTCGCGGCTGCTGCCAATGTCGAGCACGCGCACCAAGTCGCCGTACTTCTCGCCGAACAACATCATCGCGCCGAGTTTCTGTGCCTCGTCGATCGGCAGCACGCGCGCCTGGGTCGCCGTATTGGCCAGGATCTCGGCGTTGACCAGGTCTTCCACGCGCGCGATCTGCGCGCCGGTGACCGGTGCGTTGTGCGCAAAATCGAAGCGCGTTCGCTCGGGCGTCACCAGCGAGCCCTTCTGCTGCACATGGCCACCCAGCACCTCGCGCAGGGCCTTGTGCATGAGGTGGGTGGCGCTGTGATTGCGTATGGTGCGCGCACGATGTTCGGCGTCGACCCGGGCGACGAAGGTGTCGCCCCGTTCGACCTCGCCTTCGACGATGCGGGCCTGGTGGCCGACCACCGCCGACTGGATCCTGACCGTGTCCTCGACGACCACGCGCGAGCGCGCATTGCGCAGCTCTCCGATGTCGCCGACCTGACCACCGCTTTCGGCGTAGAAGGGCGTGTGATCGAGCACGATCACCACGTCGTCGCCGGCCTTGGCCCGGCTGACAGACAGGCCCTCGACATACAACGCCGTGACCTTGCTGTGTTCGCACACCAGCTGCTCGTAGCCGTGGAACGTGGTGTCGTCACCGCTGTAATCCAGCCCGGCGGCCAGCTTGAACTTGGCCGAGGCGCGCGCCTGTTCGCGCTGCCGGTTCATCGCCGCGTTGAAGCCGGCCTCGTCAACGCCGACGCCGCGTTCACGGCAAACGTCGGCCGTCAGGTCAAGCGGAAAGCCGAAGGTGTCGTGCAGCTTGAAGGCGGTCTCGCCCGCAACGACCTGGGTGCCAGCGGCCAAGGTGAGCTCCAGCATCTCCATGCCGTTGGCGATGGTCTGGAAGAAACGTTCCTCTTCCTGCCTGAGCACCTCGGTGATGCGCACCCGGTCGCGCCGCAGTTCAGGGTAGGCCTCGCCCATCTCCACCGCCAGCGGCGCCACCAGGGTATGGAAGAAGGGCTTGCGCGCGCCGAGTTTGTAGCCGTGGCGGATGGCGCGCCGCGCAATGCGACGCAGCACGTAGCCGCGGCCTTCGTTGCCGGGGATGATGCCGTCGGCCACCGTGAAGGCGCAGGCCCTGATGTGGTCGGCAATCACCTTGAGTGACGGCGACGCGGCGTCGCAGGATGCGCCGGGCCCGGTCGCGAAGTCGACCGCGTTCCTGGCCGCTTCGAGCAAGCGCACGAAGAGGTCGATCTCGTAGTTGCTGTGCACATGCTGCAGCACCGCGGCCAGCCGCTCGAGGCCCATGCCGGTGTCGACGCTGGGCTTGGGCAGGCGGTGCATGACACCGTCTTCGGTGCGGTTGAACTGCATGAAGACGTTGTTCCAGATCTCGATGTAGCGGTCGCCGTCCTGCTCGGGGCTGCCCGGCGGACCGCCGGCGACATCCGGGCCGTGGTCGAAGAAGATCTCGCTGCACGGGCCGCAGGGTCCGGTGTCGCCCATCATCCAGAAGTTGTCGGACAAGTAGCGCCCGCCCTTGTTGTCGCCGATGCGCACGATGCGCTCGGCTGGCAGGCCGATCACCTCGAGCCAGATGTCGTAGGCCTCGTCGTCCTCGGCGTAGACCGTGGCCCAGAGCTTGTCCTTGGGCAGCCCGAAGTTGACGGTCAGCAGTTCCCAGGCGTACTTGATGGCGTCGTGCTTGAAGTAGTCGCCGAACGAGAAGTTGCCCAGCATCTCGAAGAAGGTATGGTGACGCGCGGTGTAGCCCACGTTCTCCAGGTCGTTGTGCTTGCCACCGGCACGGATGCACTTTTGCGCCGAGGCCGCGCGCGTGTAGGGCCGCTTGTCGTAGCCCAGAAACACGTCCTTGAACTGGTTCATGCCCGCGTTCGTGAACAGCAGCGTCGGGTCGTCGCCAGGCACCACCGGGCTGCTGGCCACGGCGGTGTGGCCCTTGGATTCGAAGAACTCGAGGAAGGTGGAGCGGATGTCGGCGGCTTTCATGCGGGGCAGTCGTCGATGGCGCTGGGCCAGGTCTTCAAGGCGCGAGGCAACAGGGGTAAGCGCCCCCTGCAGAGGAACCGGCAATTCTACCGAGGCAGCCGATCTTGCTATCGTCCGCATCCCAGCGCGCCGCTGCGCCGCGCCTGTCCATCAGCAAGGATCCACCATGGCCTCGAATGCCGCGTTCGTCTGGGACGACCCCCTTCTGCTCGACCAGCAACTGACCGATGACGAACGCGCCGTGCGCGACGCCGCCCGCGCCTATTGCCAGCAGCGCCTGGCGCCCCGGGTGCTGGAAGCCTTCCGCCACGAGCAGACCGATCCGGCGATCTTTCGCGAGATGGGCGAACTCGGCCTGCTCGGGCCCACCATCCCCGAGGCCTATGGCGGCGCCGGTCTGAACTACGTCTGCTATGGCCTGATCGCACGCGAGGTCGAGCGCGTCGACTCGGGCTACCGCTCGATGATGAGCGTGCAGAGCTCGCTGGTGATGGTGCCGATCAACGAGTTCGGTACCGACGCGCAGAAGCGCAAGTACCTGCCCAAGCTGGCCAGCGGCGAATGGATCGGCTGCTTCGGCCTGACCGAGCCCAACCACGGCTCCGACCCCGGCAGCATGGTCACGCGGGCGAAGAAGGTGGCTGGCGGCTACGCCATCAGCGGCGCCAAGATGTGGATCAGCAACAGCCCGATCGCCGACGTCTTCGTGGTCTGGGCCAAGGACGACGGCGGCCAGATCCGCGGCTTCATCCTCGACAAGGGCATGCAGGGCCTGTCGGCACCAACCATCCACAGCAAGGTCGGCCTGCGCGCCAGCATCACCGGCGAGGTGGTGATGGACGAGGTGTTCTGCCCCGAGGACAACGCCTTGCCCGACGTGCGCGGCCTGAAGGGCCCCTTCACCTGCCTGAACAGCGCGCGCTACGGCATCGCCTGGGGCGCACTGGGCGCAGCCGAGGACTGTTTTCACCGCGCGCGCCAATACGTGCTCGACCGCAAGCAGTTCGGCCGCCCGCTGGCGGCCAACCAGCTGATCCAGAAGAAGCTGGCCGACATGCTGACCGAGATCACGCTCGGCCTGCAGGGTTGCCTGCAACTCGGGCGCATGAAGGACGCCGGCACGGCGTCGGTCGAAGTCACCAGCATCCTCAAGCGCAACAGCTGCGGCAAGGCGCTGGACATCGCACGCGTGGCGCGCGACATGCTCGGCGGCAACGGCATCAGCGACGAATACGGCGTCATCCGGCACCTGGTCAACCTCGAAGTCGTCAACACCTACGAAGGCACGCACGACATCCATGCGCTGATCCTGGGTCGGGCCATCACCGGCATCCCGGCGTTCAGCTGATGAGCGCCGCAAAACCGCTGCAAGGCGTCCGCGTGCTCGATCTATCGCGCGTGCTGGCCGGCCCCTGGTCAGCGCAGTTGCTGGCCGACTACGGAGCCGACGTGATCAAGGTCGAACGCCCCGACGTCGGCGACGACACGCGCGCCTGGGGTCCGCCCTGGTGGGGCGACAAGGCCGACCGCATGGCGGCCTACTACCTCAGTTGCAACCGCGGCAAACGATCGGTGGCGGTCGACATCGCGAGCGCCGACGGTGCGGCCTTCGTGCGCGAGCTGGCCAGGGACGCCGACATCGTGCTCGAGAACTACAAGGTCGGCCAGCTCGCCAGGTACGGACTCGACTACGCCAGCCTGGATGCCGTCAACCCGCGCCTGGTGTACTGCTCGGTCACCGGTTTCGGCCAGGATGGCCCGTACGCTCAGGCAGCTGGTTATGACTTCGCTATCCAGGCCACCGGCGGCCTGATGAGCGTGACCGGCGAGAAGGACGGCACTCCGGGCAGCGAGCCGCAGAAGGTCGGCGTGGCGGTGGCCGACCTGTTCACCGGCCTGTACGCCACCACCGCCATCCTGGCGGCGCTGCGGCAGGCCGACGCCAGCGGCCTGGGCTGCCACATCGACGCCGCGTTGCTCGACGTGCAGGTGGCCATGCTGGCCAACCAGGCCAGCAACTTCCTGGTCGGCGGCGTCACGCC
This sequence comes from Rubrivivax sp., assembly GCA_031408155.1. Lineage (GTDB taxonomy): Bacteria > Pseudomonadota > Gammaproteobacteria > Burkholderiales > Burkholderiaceae_C > Rubrivivax. Next base: position 13,903 of record JANOJJ010000697.1, on the reverse strand, counting down.
CAGGCGCATGGGCAATGCGCATGTCAACGTCGTGCCCTACCAGGTCCTGCCCACGAAGGACGGTCACATCGTGCTGGCGGTGGGCAACGACGGCCAGTTCGCGCGTTTTTGCCAGTTGGCCGGCCACCCCGAGCTGGCAGGCGACGAGCGCTTCCTGACCAATTCGCTGCGCATCGAGCATCGCGAGCAATTGATCCCGCTGATCTCGTGCTGGATGCTCGAGCGAACGACCCAGGGCTGGTGCGACCTGCTCGAACCCAATGCCGTGCCCTGCGCACCGATCCTGAACCTGCCGCAGGTGTTCGAACACCGCCAGGTCGTGCACCGCGGCATGAAGAGCCAGCTCATCGATGCCCAGGGCCGGGCCGTGCCGTTGGTGGCCAACCCGATGCGCTTCAACGGCCGGCGCGCGATGGCCGATCTCGCCCCACCCGCACTCGACCAGCAGGGCGACTCGATCCGTGCCGGCCAGACCTGGCGAGCGCGCTGAACGCATGACGAAGGAGACCTCGATGGACATGAAGACATCACCGCTGGCCACCCTGGCCGACGCCAGCCTGCTCAAGACCGACGCCCTGATCGGGGGTGAATGGGTGCCGGGATCGACCCGCTTTGCGGTCACCGACCCGGCCACCGGTCACAAGCTGGCCGACGTGGCTAACCTGACGCCGGCCGACGCGCACAGCGCGATCATGGCCGCCGAGAAGGCCTGGCCGGCTTGGCGTGGCAAGACGGCCAAGGAGCGGCATGCGATCCTGATGAAGTGGTTCGTGCTGCTGAACCAGCATGTCGACGACCTGGCGCGCATCATGACCGCCGAACAGGGCAAGCCGCTGGCCGAGGCGCGTGCTGAGGTGGTCTACGGCGCCAGCTTCCTCGAGTGGTTCGCCGAGGAAGGTCGGCGGGTCTACGGCGAAACCATCCCCGCCACCGACGCCACCAAGCGCTTGCTCGTCATCAAGCAGCCGATCGGCGTCTGCGCAGCGATCACGCCGTGGAACTTTCCGATCGCGATGATCACGCGCAAGGTCGCGCCCGCGCTGGCTGCCGGCTGCACGGTGATCATCAAGCCGGCCGAGCAGACCCCGCTGTCGGCGCTGGCCGTGGCTGAACTGGCGCAACGCGCCGGCATGCCGGCCGGTGTACTCAACATACTGACGGCCGACGGCGCCGGCTCGATCGAGATCGGCAAGGTGCTGTGTGCCAGCGACGTGGTGCGCCACCTGTCGTTCACCGGCTCGACCGAGGTCGGCCGGATCCTGGCCGCGCAATGCGCGCCGACGGTCAAGAAGATCAGCCTGGAACTCGGTGGCAATGCGCCTTTCATCGTCTTCGACGATGCCGACGTCGACAGCGCGGTCGAAGGTGCGATGGTCAGCAAATACCGCAATGCCGGCCAGACCTGCGTCTGCGCCAACCGGCTGTACGTACAGTCGGCCGTTTACGACACCTTCATCGCCAAGCTGGCCGAAAAGAGCCAGACCATCAAGGTCGGCAACGGTTTCGAGGCCGGCGTGACCCAGGGTCCGATGATCGACGATCAGGCCATTGCCAAGGTCGAGAGCCATGTCGCCGACGCGCTGGCCAGGGGCGCGCGTGTGGTGGTCGGCGGCAACCGCATCGGTGAGCGCTTCTACACCCCGACCGTACTGGCCGACGTGACCAGCGAGATGCGCTGCGCGAAGGAAGAGACCTTCGGCCCGGTGGCCCCCGTGTTCCGCTTCGAAACCGAGGCCGAGGCGATCATGCTGGCCAACGCCACCGAGTTCGGGCTGGCCAGCTACTTCTACAGCCGCGACATCGGGCGCATCTTCCGCGTCGCCGAAGCGCTGGAGTACGGCATGGTCGGAATCAACACCGGCCTGATCTCGACCGCCGAGGTGCCCTTCGGCGGCGTCAAGCAGTCGGGCCTGGGCCGTGAAGGCGCGCGCCAGGGCATCGACGATTACGTCGAGATCAAGTACCTGTGCCTGGGTGACATCCTGAAATAGGACCACCGCCGAAGCGACCTGCGGTGCGAATCGGCGGCTCTACTCGTCGTCGTTGGCTGCGGCCGAGGGTCCGCGGTCGGCGGCATGGGCGTAGTCGGATCGGCCCAGGGTGGCGACCGATGCGGCCTGCCCCAGCGCCCGGCGCAACAGGTTCTCGGCGCGGTCGCCATGTTCGGGAAAAGACGCCAGGCCCACGCGCACGCCGATGTGACGCTCGCGCCCGGTCACGCTGAAGGGTTGAGTCAGCGACTGCGCGAGCTTGCTTGCCACCCGTTCACCGTCATTGGGTGTATCCATCCAGGCCAGCAGCACGGCCAAGGTGTCACCGCCCAGCGAGGCCACCACATCGCTGGCGCGCAGTGCCGAGCGCAGGCGCACTGCGACCTTGCGCTTGAGCACATTGGCCGCCTCCACCCCCAGCGCGGCCTCGGTCGACACCAGGCCCTCGATGCGTAGCACGATCAGCGCCATCGGTGCCGGTTCGCGCGCACGCAGCGCCACCAGGTGCGACATGTGCTCGAGCAATTGCATGTGATTGGGCAGTCCGGTCGCCAGGTCGGTGGCGTAAGCCTTGCGGGCGGTCACTTGGATGCGCTTGCGCTCGACGCCCAGACGCAGGGCCCGGGCCACGCTGTTGGCGTCTGCGGGCGGTATCACGTCCTGGACGCCGAACTGCAGCAGCGCCACGACGCACTGTACGTCTGGCTCGGCGCTGATCACGACCACGGCCGAATCGAGCACCGCATGCGACAGCGCCGGCCAGGCCAGCAGGGCCGCCAGCGCGGCCGGGGTGTGCACCTCGAGCAGCAATGCGTCAGGTGCGGAGCTTTGCAGTTCTCGCGCCGCCTCATCGAGCGTGCGACAGTGCTGCAGCACGAATGGGCCATACGGGGAGCCCCACAGGTCGACCGCCTGGGCCGAGACACACAGGATCTGAAAAGGGGTGGTCATGGCGATGCGTGAATTCTGCTTTCCTTTGCATCATGCCGCCCGGCGGCCGCCGGCGTGAGCGGGAAAGTCCGGTCGCAGGCGCGGCTCGACGAAGCCGGAAATCGAGCCGTCGGATCGGACGCCCTCGAGGTCCGCGGCAGGGTGGACAAGCCTGTCAGCCGCGGCCGCGGGCTTCCCAGTCGACCCAGGTCACTTCATGGGCCTGCACGTAGCTGCTGACCGCCTGGCCGATGGTGGGGTAGAAGTGCTCTTCGCCGATACGCGAGAACAAGCCAAATCGAAGCAGCTTGTCCTTGACCGGCCCCTTCACCTCGGCCAGACACAGCTCGATGCCGGCTGCCCGCAAGGTCTGGTCCAGTTCATCGAGCACGTCGGCCGAGGTGACGTCGACGCTGGTCACCGGCTCGGCGCTGACCACCAGCCGTCGCACCGGCGTGGCCGACGCGGCCACGGCGTCCAGCACGCGGTCGCGGAACAGCTCGGCATTGGCAAAGAACAGCGGCGCGTCCCAACGGAACAGCACCAGCCCGGGCACGACGCGGGCCTCGGGGTGGCGGCTGGTGTCGTGGTAACCCTTGACGCCGTCGATGCGGCCGAGCACGGCCGAGTACGGACGCCAGGCAGCCCACAGAAATTCGCCCACGGCAACCACGATCGCCAACCCGATGCCCTGTATCGCACCCAGCAAGGCGACCCCGGCCAGGCAACCGATCGACAACCAGAACTCCCAGCGCTGCACCCGGTAGATGCGGCGCAGGTCGCTCAGCTCGATCAGTCCGATCGCCGACGCGATGACCACCGCCGCCAGCGCCGATGCCGGCAGATGGTGCATCAGGTCGGGCGCCAGCAGCAGCAAGGCGGCAATGGCCACTGCGCCGACCACGCCGGTCAACTGGGTGCGCGCACCCGCGGCTTGTGCGACCGGTGTGCGCGAAGAGCTGGCGCTGATCGGAAAGCCCTGGAACAACCCGGCAGCGAGGTTGGACGCTCCCAGTGCGACCAGTTCCTGGTTGGGGTCGACGAAGGCCTTCGTTCGCCCGGCGTAACTGCGCGACAGCACGCTGGTATCGGCAAATGACACCAGCGCGACGGCCAGCCCCGACAGCAAAACGGGGCCGATGTCGTCCAGGCCGACGATGGGCAGCCGCAGGGCTGGCAGGCCCTGCGGCAGCGGTCCCAGCACGGGCACGCCGGCTCGTGACGACAGATCGAGCAGCGCCGCGAGCCCGGTCGATATCGTCACGGCCACCAATATGCCGGGCAGTCGAGGCCAGCGCCTGAGCAACAGGATCAACGCCAGCACGCCCACACCCAGGGCCAGCGCAGCCGGATTGGCCTTGCCGGCCGACAGCGCAGCGACGAGTTGCCGTGCCTGGTCCCAAAGGCCGTGGGCGTCGAGCTTGAAGCCGAACAGCGCCGGCAACTGGCTGGCGATCACGGTCAGCGCAATGCCGTTCATGTAGCCGTGCCGGATCGGCTTGGACAGCAATTCGGTGACGAAGCCCAGGCGTGCGATGCCGGCCAGCAGGCACGCCAGCCCGGACACCAGCGCGATCATCGCGGCCAGCGCCACTGCGCGCTGTGGGTCGCCGGCCGACAAGGGCAGCACGACCGCCAGGATCAGCGCCGCCAGCGACGAGTCCGGCCCCAGCACCAGGATGCGGCTCGGCCCGACCAGCGCATAGGCCAGCAGCGCGGCCAGGCTGGCGTACAGGCCATGGATACCCGGCAGGCCGGAGGCCACCGCGTAGGCGACGCCGACCGGGACCAGCACCGCCGTCAACGCCAGTCCGGCCACCAAGTCGTGACCGAACCAGGCCGGCTCGTAGTGGCGCAGCGTGTGCAGCCCGGGCAGCCAGCGCTGCCAGCCGGTCTGCGCACCCGATCGGCGCGGCCGCAGGATGCGGCCCGGTTCAGGCGCGACGGGGGTCGGCTCGTTCATCGGTCCGACGCGCCCGCAGTCCGAGCCGGTGGCCGGCCTGAACGAAGTCTCGCGCCATCCGGATCGGTCGACCCGAGGCCAGACATGGAGCGGGTGAAGGGAATCGAACCCTCATATGAAGCTTGGGAAGCTGCCGTTCTACCATTGAACTACACCCGCAGCGGACGACAATTCTAGCGTCCGGATCGGCCAGCGCCGAACCGCGCGTCCAGCTGCGACCCGTCGATCGGTGGCCGCCTTACAGCGTGCACGGGCATCCGGCAGAATTTCGCCGTTGTCGTTGTCGTTGCCATTGTCGTTGCCCTGGCTCGACCGTGACGCCGCCGTTCGCCCGGGCCCGCATGAGACTAACCGTGTTGAACCATTCCGAGCCTGCCGAGATTGCCCCGCGCCGTCCCGTGCGCAGCTACGTCCTGCGCGCCGGGCGCATGGGCACCGGCCAGCAGCGTGCGCTGATCGAGTTGGGGCCGCGCTACAGGCTGCCGTTCCAGACCAGGCCGATCGACACCGCGGCACTGTTCGGTCGCCAGGCACCCTGCGTGCTCGAGATTGGCTTCGGCATGGGCCAGGCCAGCGCAGCCATCGCCGCGGCCCGACCCGACACCGACTTCATCGGCGTCGAGGTGCACGAGCCCGGCGTCGGCGCATTGCTCAAGCTGATCGCCGAATACGGCCTGAGCAACCTGCGCATCGTGCAGCACGACGCGGTCGAAGTGCTGCAGCAGATGATCGCGACCGATTCGTTGGCCGGCGTGCACGTGTTCTTTCCAGACCCCTGGCACAAGGTGCGCCATCACAAGCGGCGCCTGATTCAGCCGCCACTGGTGGCCATGCTGGCTAGCCGGCTGGTCCCCGGTGGCGTGCTGCATTGCGCCACCGACTGGGAGCCCTATGCCCAGCAGATGCTGCAGGTGCTGGGCGCCGAGCCGCTGCTGGTCAACAGCGCCGGGTCTGGCCAGTGGGCGGCGCGACCCGCCTACCGCCCGCTGACCAAGTTCGAGGACCGCGGCCTGCGCCTGGGGCACGGCGTGCGCGATCTGGTCTTCAGGCGCTCCAGCTGACCAGGCCCGAATAGGCGCTCAGCAGCACCACCGCGCCGAACACGATGCGGTACCAGGCGAAGACCGTGAAGTCGTGGCTCGACACGTAGCGGATCAGCCACCGGATGCACGCCAGCGCACTGATGAAGGCGAACACCAGTCCGACGGCGAACAGCGGCGCGTCGGCCAGCGACAGCGCCGCGCGTTCCTTCCACACCGAATAGGCTCCGGCGCCCATCAGGGTGGGGATGCCGAGGTAGAAGCTGAACTCGGTGGCCGCGCGGCGCGACAGACCGAACAGCATCCCGCCGATGATGGTCGCACCCGAGCGGCTGGTACCCGGCACCAGGGCCAGGCACTGCACCAGACCGACCTTGAGCGCGTCCAGGCCGCTCATCTGGTCGACGTTGTCGATGCGCGGCCGCCGTCCCCGCTGCAGCCGCTCCACCCACAGGATCACCACCCCGCCGATGATGAAAGCCAGCGCCACCGGCAGCGGGTGAAACAGCCGTTCCTTGATCGCCTTTCCGAGCGCCAGGCCGAACACCACGGCGGGCAGGAACGCCACCAGCAGGTTGAGCGCGAAACGCCGCGCCAGCGGGTCGTGGCCGAGCCCGGTCAGCGTGCGGCTCAGCCGGTCACGGTACTGCCAGATCACCGCGAACATCGCACCGGTCTGGATCGCGATCTCGAACACCTTGACCTTCTCGCCGGTGAAGTTCAGCAGCGACGCTGCCAGGATCAGGTGCCCGGTCGACGAGATCGGCAAGAACTCGGTCAGCCCTTCGACCACCCCCATCACGGCAGCCTTGGCGATCAACAGGGGGTCCATGGCGGGCAGTCCGGGCGTTGGGCAAAGCGGCGGATGATAGCCAGCGGCCCGCCAACCGACGGGTTGACCTTCGATTCCTGCCCTTCAGCCAACAGCCCCAGGCCGTGGCCGGTCCGCACCGCTGTTTGACCACGAGGGTGACAGCCCGCTACATTACTGACCAATCAGTCAGTAACAATGAACAGTGTCCGCCCTCCCCGCCAACGCCTGAAAGACATCCGCCCCCAGCAGTTGCTCGACGCCGCGCTGACGCTGTTTGTCGAGAAGGGCTTTACCGCCACGCGTTCGGAAGAGGTGGCCACGCTGGCCGGGGTATCCAAGGGCACGCTCTACCTGTACTACCCGAGCAAGGAAGAGCTGTTCAAGGCCGTGGTGCGGCAGAACATCTCCAAGCTGATCGGCGAAGGCAGCGAAGTTGTCGCTGCCTTCGACGGCAACACGTCCGAGCTGCTGCTCATGCTGTTCGACGTCTGGTGGGACCGCGTGGCCGACTCCAACGCCGGCGGCCTGCACAAGGTCGTGCTGGCCGAGGTGCGCAACTTTCCTGAACTGGCCCAGTTCTACGCCGACGAGGTGATCAGGCCCGCCCACCGCCTGTTCGAGGACGTAGTCCGGCGCGGCATCACGCGCGGTGAGTTCCGCCCCGTCGACACCTGTGCCGTAGCCCATGCCGTGATGGCCCCCATGATCTTCCTGCTGCTGCACAAACACTCGTTCGGCGCCTGCCCCATCCAGGGCGCCGGCGTCGACCCCAAGGTGACCTTGATGGCCCATGCCGACCTCATGCTGCACGGACTGCAGGTGCGTGCCAGCGGGGGCGTCAGGTGATCAGCCGCCGTGCCCGCCGGGTCTTGATCGTCACGCTGCTTGCCGTGGTGCTGGCCGCTGCCATCGGCCGCGCCCTGTTGGCCAGGCGCGCGTCGCTGGCTGCTGTGCCGACAGCTCGGATCGGCGTGCAGGCGGTCGACCTGGACGCTGGCGACGTGGCTCGCGCCACGCGCACGGAACTGGTCGCCACCTTGCCGGTCTCGGGCGGTCTGAAGGCAGTCAACAGCGCGGTCGTCAAGGCCAAGGTCGCGGCCGAGGTCAAGGAAATCCTCGTTCGCGAAGGCGACCGCGTGCAGGCCGGCCAGTTGATTGGCCGCCTCGACGACACCGAATTCCAGTGGCGGCTGCGCCAGGCCGAAGACCAGGCCGCCGCGGCCCAGGCGCAACTCGAGATCGCCGAGCGCACGCTGGCCAACAACAAGGCGCTGGTCGACCAGGGCTTCATCTCCAGGACCGCGCTCGACACGTCGCTGAGCAGCGCCAACGGTGCCCGCGCGTCGCTGCACGCGGCCCGGGCTGCAGCCGAGATTGCGCGCAAGTCGGTCAACGACACCGCGCTGCGCGCACCGCTGGCCGGACTGGTGTCGCAGCGACTGCTGCAACCTGGCGAGCGCGCCCCCGTGGACGGCCGCGTGGTGGAGATCGTCGACCTGTCGCGGATCGAACTCGAGGCCGCCGTCGCGCCTGAGGACGTGTTGGCCTTGCGCGTGGGCCAGCGCGCCCGGGTCCAGGTCGATGGCCTCGCCGAGCCGCTGTGGGCCACCGTTGCGCGCATCAACCCCAGCACCCAGGGCGGCACGCGCGCGGTGATGGCCTACCTGGCGCTCGACACCGCGCCGGGCCTGCGCCAGGGACTGTTCGCGCGCGGCGCGATCGAACTGCAACGCCGGCAGGCGCTGGTGGTGCCGGCCGGTGCCGTTCGCAGCGACCAGAGCCGCCCATTCGTGCTCGTGGCCGACGCCGGCCGTGCGCGGCAGCGGGTGGTCAGCCTGGGTGCACGCGGTGAGGTCGATTTCGGAGTCGGCCTGGAGGCGGCGCAAGAGGTTTTGAGCGGCCTGACCGACGGCGAGGTCGTGCTGCGCAGCAGCGTGGGATCGCTCCCCGCCGGCACGGCCCTGCGCCTGCCTGCGGCCTCTGGCGCATCGTCGGCGGCAGCGGCGCTGATCGCCTCGGCGGCCAGCGGCGCCGCATCGGCCGCACGGCCCTGATCGGCGCAGCCTGCCATGTGGTTCACGCGCGTCTCGATCGACAACCCGGTGCTGGCCACCATGGTCATGCTGGCCTTCGTGGTGCTGGGTCTGTTCAGCTACCAGCGGCTGTCGATCGACCAGTTCCCCAACATCGACATCCCCACCGTGGTGGTGCAACTGGACTACCCGGGCGCCTCGCCCGAGATTGTCGAGGCCGAGGTGACCAAGAAGATCGAGGAAGCCGTCAACACCGTGGCCGGCATCGACTCGATCTTCTCGCGTTCATACGAGAGCAACTCGATCGTCATCGTGCAGTTCAAGCTCGACGTCGACGGCCGCCGCGCCGCCGAGGACGTGTGCGAGAAGGTGGCCCTGGTCAAGCCGCTGCTGCGCGAGGAAGTCAAGGACGCACGCATCTCGCGCTTCGATCCGGCCAGCCAGCCGGTCTTCAACGTCGCGATCCTGTCGCCCGACGGCAGCCGCTCGGCGCAGGAGCTGACCACCTGGGCCAGCCAGGTGCTGCAAAAGCGCCTGGAGACCGTGCGTGGCGTCGGCTCGGTCAGCGTGATCGGCGGCGTCCAGCGCGAGATCAACATCTACGTCCGCCCGGCCGCGCTGGAAGCCGCTGGGGTGGGCATCGACCAGATCGTCGCCGCGCTGCGCAGCGAGAACCAGGAGCTGCCGCTGGGCGCGATCCGCTCGAAGGAGCGCGAAAGCGTGGTCCAGGTCAACGCGCGCATGAAGTCGCCGTCCGACTTCCGCGACATCATCGTCACGCGCCGGGGCGGACATCCGGTCAAGCTGTGGCAACTGGCCGACGTCGTCGACGGCCCGCAGGAGTTGGACAGCCTGGCCCTGTACAACGGCCAGCGCACGGTGCTGCTGTCGGTGCAGAAGAGCCAGGGCGAGAACACGATCGAGGTCGTCGACGGTCTGCGCCGCGTCCTCGCCGAGGCCGACAAGCTGCTGCCGCCGGGCGTCAAGACCGAGGTCAACCGCGACAACTCACGCTCGATCCGGGTCTCGGTGGCCAATGTGCAGCGCACCCTGATCGAAGGCGCGGTGCTCACCATCGGCATCGTGTTCCTGTTCCTCAACAGTTGGCGCTCGACGGTCATCACCGGGCTGACGCTACCGATCGCGCTGATCGGCACCTTCCTCTTCATGTACGTCAGCGGTTTCACGATCAACACCATCACGCTGATGGCGCTGAGCCTGTGCGTGGGACTGCTGATCGACGACGCGATAGTGGTGCGCTAGAACATCGTGCGCCACGTGCAGATGGGCAAGAGCGCGCACGACGCCGCGCTCGAGGGCACCAACGAGATCGGCCTGGCCGTGCTGGCGACCACGCTGTCGATCGTGGCGGTGTTCCTGCCGATCGGCTTCATGGGCGGCATCGTCGGCAAGTTCTTCCACGAATTCGGTATCACCATCGTGGCGGCGGTGTTGATCTCGATGTTCGTCAGCTTCACGCTCGACCCGATGCTGTCGAGCGTCTGGCATGACCCGCAGGCGCATGGTGTGCACCACGGGCCACCGGTCACGCTGTACGACAAGACCATCGGCCGCGTCACCGGTGCCTTCGACCGCCTGACCAACTGGCTGTCGGATGCCTACCAGGCGATCCTCGCCTGGTCGCTGGTGCACCGGGTCAAGACGGTGCTGATCGCGTTGGCCACCTTTGGCGCGAGCTTCGTCATCGTGCCCTTGCTCGGAGCCGAGTTCGTGCCCAAGGCCGACTTCTCGGAGACGGTGGTCAACTTCTACACCCCGATCGGGTCGTCGCTGGAAGTGACCGAAGCGCGTACCCGCCAGATCGACGCCGCGCTGCGCGAACTACCCGAGGTGCGACACACGGTCAGCACCATCAACAGCGGCTTTTCCGCCGGCAAGATCTTCGGCTCGATCTACGTGCGCTTGGTCGACCGCAAGGACCGCAGCCGCAGCGTCGACCAGTTGACCTTGCCGCTGCGCGAACGGCTGGCACGCATTCCGGGTATCACGGTCACCAACATCGGCGTTACCGACCTGGGCGGCGGCAAGACGCTGCAGTTCTCGATCCAGGGCCCCGACTTGAACGAACTCGACCGGCTGTGGCGCGTGATCGGGCCGCAGCTCGCCGCCATCCCGGGCCTGGTGGACCTGGACAGCACGCTCAAGCCCGACAAGCCGACGGTGGCGATCCGGATGCGGCGCGACGCCGCGTCGGACCTGGGCCTGAACGTCAACGCAGTGGCCGGCGCGCTGCGCACCCTGGTGGCCGGCCAGACCGTTGGCAACTGGCGCGCGTCCGACGGCCAGACCTACGACGTGCGCGTGCGCCTGTCGCCACAGGCCCGCGACGACCGCGCCGACCTGCAGAACCTGCCGCTGATCGTGGCCCCGGCTGCCGACGGCAGCCCACGCGTGGTGCGACTGTCGCAGGTGGCCGACGTGCTGCCCTCGACCGGGCCCAACCAGATCAACCGGCGCGACCTCACGCGCGAGATCAACGTCGACGCCAACGTGCTCGGCCGCAGCGCCGGCGACGTGTCGGCAGAGATCCGCCTGAAGCTCGACGCCTTGGCCTGGCCACCGGGCTACCGCTATGCCTTCGGCGGATCGACCAAGAACATGCAGGATTCCTTCGGCTTCGCGCTCGCCGCGCTGGCCCTGGCCATCGTCTTCATCTACATGATCCTGGCCAGCCAGTTCAAGAGCTTCCTGCAGCCGCTGGCGCTGATGAGCTCGTTGCCGCTGACCCTGATCGGGGTGGTCCTGTCGCTGCTGCTGTTCCGCTCGACGCTGAACATGTTCTCCATCATCGGGGTCGTGATGCTGATGGGGCTGGTGACGAAGAACGCGATCCTGCTGGTGGATTTCGCGATTCGGTCGCGCGCCGACGGTATGGGCCGCAACGAAGCGCTGCTGCACGCCGCGCGCGTCCGCTTGCGCCCGATCCTGATGACCACGCTGGCCATGGTCTTCGGCATGCTGCCACTGGCCTTTGCGCTGACCGAAGGCTCTGAGCAGCGAGCGCCGATGGGTCAGGCCGTGATCGGCGGCGTCATCACCTCGTCGCTGCTCACGCTGGTGGTGGTGCCGGTGATCTACTGCTGGCTCGACGATCTGGCGGCCTGGGCGCAGCGCCGGCGTGCCCCTCAGGCTACCGTCAAGGTCAGCGTCTAGAATTTTCAGCAGACTCGACTAACATACCCCCACCCGTACATCATGAACACCGAAACCGCGCGCTTCAACATGATCGAGCAGCAGATCCGTCCGTGGGACGTGCTCGACACCGCCGTGCTGTCGCTGCTGGCCGCCGTGCGGCGCGAGGACTTTGTGCCGCCGGCGCTGCGTGCGCTGGCATTCGCCGACACGCAGGTGCCTCTGCTGCAGGGCCGGCCTGACGGGCCGCACATGCTCGAGCCGCGCGTCGAGGCCCGACTGCTGCAGGAACTCAAGGTGCAGCGCCACGAGAAGGCGCTCGAGATCGGCACCGGCTCGGGCTTCATGGCCGCCTTGCTGGCCCACCGTGCGCAGCAGGTGGTCACGCTCGAATGCGTGCCCGAACTGGCGCGCATGGCACGCGACAGCCTGCGCCGCAACGGCCTGCTCAACGTGCAGGTGATCGAGGTCGATGCCGCCGACGGCGCGCGTGGCCACGCCGCCGAAGCACCGTACGACGCGATCCTGTTGTCGGGCTCGGTAGCCCAGGTGCCACGCGCGCTGCTCGATCAGCTCAAGGTCGGCGGCCGCCTGGCGGCCATCGTCGGCGAGCAGCCGGTGATGCGCGCCACCGTGTTCACCCGCGTCGGCGAGGCGACCTGGACCCAACACGAGGCGTTCGACACCGTGGCCCCGCGGCTGCAGGGCTTTGCCGAAAAGTCGGCCTTCCACTTCTGAAGCGCACGCCCGCATGCAGTCCCTGTCGGCCACCGAACTTGCCGCCTGGCTCGCCGGCACAGACGACCCGCCGTTGTTGCTGGACGTGCGCGAGCCCTGGGAGACGGCGCTGGCCCGCATCCCCCCACAGTGCGCCGACACGTTGCACGTCCCGATGATGCAGATCCCGCTGCGCCTGGCCGACATCGACCGCAAGCGGTCCGTCGTCTGCATCTGCCACCACGGCGTGCGCAGCGCGCAGGTCGTCGCATTCCTGCTGCAGCAAGGCTATCCGTCGGTCTATAACCTCGCGGCCGGTGTCGACGCCTGGTCGCGCGATGTCGACGCCAGCGTGCCGCGCTACTGAATCCACCATGCCCAGAACAAGGACCTCCATGCCCGCGTTGCGCCCCTATGCCGGATCTGCCCGCACCGCCAGCGCCGTTCGGTCCCGCACGCCGCTGTCGGTCCTGGCGCTCGGCGCTGCGCTGCTGTTCATCAACCCGGTCCAGGCGCAAAGCCTGAAGGAACTGTATCAAGCCGCCCGCGTCTACGACGCGGCCTACCTGGCGGCGCAGGCCCAGGCACAGTCGGCCGACTACCGCATTGCCGCGGTCGAAGCCCTGGCCAAGCCGTCGGCCGCCCTCAACGCCGCAGTCAGCGCGGCGCGGGTTGACGCGCCGGTCGGCGGCGGTGGCGACAACAATCTGCTGTCGGTCACCGCCAATGCGCGCTATCCGATCATCAACCGCAGCAACGACGCCACCATTGCCCAGTCGCGCAAGTCACTCGAGATCGCCAAGGCCGACCTCGAGACCGCCGAGCAGGACCTGATGCTGCGCGTGGCCCAAGCCTATTTCGACGTGCTGGCGTCGCAGGACACGCTGGCCACCACGCGCGCCAACATGACCTCGATCACCGAACAACTGGCTTCGGCCAAGCGCAACTTCGAGGTCGGCACCACGACCATCACCGACGCGCGCGAAGCGCAGGCGCGCTTCGACCTGGCCACCGCGAACGAGATTGCGGCCGACAACGACTTGCGCACCAAGCGCATCGCGCTCGACCAGCTGGTCGGCCGCGCCGGCATCATGCCCAGGCCGCTGGCCGTGCCGGTCGTCCTGCCGCCGGTGCAGCCGCCGGAAGTGGAAACCTGGGTCGCCACGGGTGACGCTGAGCACCCCAGCATCCGTCGCGCGCGCGTGGGTCTCGACATCGCCCAGCTCGAGACCGCCAGGGCCCGTGCCGCCGAGAAGTACACG
>JANOJJ010000692.1:0-13977 GCA_031408155.1 Rubrivivax sp. | reverse complement strand
AATCAATTGGCAACCGACGCCCGATATGCCGCCTATGTCCGCCGTCAGGGCGAAGATGTCGACGCGCTTCGCCGCGATGAGGCGATCGCGTTGCCGATTGATCTCGACTATGCCGCGATGCCCGGGTTGTCGACGGAATTGCGCGTCAAGCTCGCGCGGTATCGCCCAGCGACTTTGGCCCACGCCGGTCGCTTGGAGGGCGCCGCTGACGCTGTGGTTCGCGCTCTGGCCGGTTGCCACGTCGCGCTTCAGACCCTGGCAGGTGCTGACCTACGCCTTCCTGCACAGCGACATCTTGCATCTGTTCTTCAACATGTTCGGGCTGTGGATGTTCGGCTCCGAACTCGAGCGCCTGTGGGGCCCGAAGCGCTACCTGCACTTCCTGCTCGCCGGCGTGCTCAGCGCGGCGGCGGCACAACTGATCATCACTTTCATCACGCGCTCACCGGTGCCCACGGTCGGCGCTTCGGGCGCGCTGTTCGCGCTGCTGCTGGCCTTCGGCATGCTGTTCCCCAACCGGACCATCATGCCGCTGTTCCCGCCGATCCCGATGAAGGCCAAGACCTTCGTCCTGGTGTTCGGCGGCATCGAGTTACTGATGGGCCTGTCCGGGGCCACCGGAGTGGCGCATTTCGCGCACCTCGGTGGCATGCTGGGCGGCTGGCTGATGATTCGCTTCTGGCGCGGCCAGGCACCCTTCGGCTCGCGCCGAAACTGAGAGGCTGAGCCTGCGAGTGGCGCACCGCGCGTCGGGGCGATAAACCCTTTGACGGTGGCGGACGGTCAGAGCGATCATGCTGCGATGGATCTGCGGCACGGAGGTCACTATGTCGATGCACCGGTTTCCTGCCGTGATGGCCGTGATGGCCGTGCTGGGCGGCCTGTCCGCGGCCCCCGCCCTGCGCGCCGCCGACTCGGCGCCGGCCCCGTCCAGCGCCGAGCAGTCCAGGGCCCTGGAGCGTGCGGCCAATGCCGTCGTCGGTCTGCAGGTTGTCGCGGTCGAAGGCGCGCGCAGTGCATCGACCCTGGGCAAGGCGCGCCGGGGGTCAGGCGTGGTGATCGACGGCGATGGCCTGGTGCTGACGATCGGCTACCTGATCCTGGAAGCAGACCAGGTCCAGCTCGTCACCGACGACCGGCGACGCATTCCGGCACGCGTGGTGGCCTACGACCTGGCCACCGGCTTCGGCCTGGTGCGTGCACTGGCGCCGCTCAAGCTCGAACCGGTGCCGATCGGCCGCGCACGAGCGGTCTCCACGTCCGAGGGCCTGATGATCGCCAGCGGCGGCGACGGCGGTGCCGTCAGCGCCGCGCAGCTGGTGTCGCGCCGGGGCTTTGCCGGTTATTGGGAGTATCACGTCGACGACGCCTTGTTCACCACACCGCCGCGACCGGATCACAGCGGCGCCGGCCTCTTCAACGACCGAGGTGAGCTGGTCGGCATCGGCTCGCTGATCGTCAGTGACGCCGCGGGCGGCGAGCGTCGGCTGTCGGGCAACATGTTCGTGCCGACCGACCTGCTCTCGCCGATCCTGCCGGAGCTGATTGCGCGCGGTCGGTCGAGCCAGTCCGAGCGCGCCTGGATGGGCGTGAACTGCGTCGAGACTGCCAGCCGCGTGCGCGTGGTACGCGTGAGCGAGGACAGTCCGGCCGATGTGGCCGGCCTGGAGGTGGGGGACCAGATCCTCAGTCTTGACGGCCAGGCGGTGTCGGGGCTCGAGTCGCTGTGGAAGGCCTTGTGGCAGGGCCAAGGCAGCGAACGCGCGGTGCGTCTGGAGATCGAGCGCGCCGGCGTGCTGAGCACCCTGACGGTTCACACCGTCGACCGCGCCAAGACCCTGCGACGGGCCGAGGGCGTCTGAGAGGCGTCCGTCTGGCGCGCGATCCCGTCAACGGAAGGGTTCTGCGCGGGCCAGCAGATCCTGCAGCCCGGGCTCGTTCGGGTCGCGCGGCGCACCGGGGTGGATGATGGCCACCTGGCAGCTCTCGGCAGCCTCGACCAGCTGCCGGTACGAGCCGGCCGACAGGTCCTTGATGTAGGCCTGTTTCTTGGCGTCGTAGCCGAACAGGCGGTCGTTGATCAACTGGCACTCGTTGCAGCTGGGGCAGCGTGCCGTGTCGACCCAGGCTTCATCGCGCGAGCGCACCGCCGGTTCGGCGCCCGCATCGACGGCAGGGGCAGCCGGCGCTGCCTCGGCTGCCATGGCCACGGGCGCCTGCTCGCGGCCGCGCAGCCGGTCGGCCTGCGACGCGTGCACGCCGCCGTGTTCCTGCAGGCGTTGCCACAGCAGCAGGCAGCGCCGCGTGGCCTGCATCAGCCGGGCGTCGACGATCACGCGCTGCAGCGCGTCGTCAGCGTCGACCGCCCACACATAGGGCACCTGCCGGGCAGCCTGCGCGTCGTCCAGGGTCAGCCAGTCAGCCACCGGCAACATGTCGGCGCCCCAGCGCTCGGCAGGCACGAGCGCGAAGTGGCCGGCCCAGCGCGGGTCGCACAGGATGAAGTCGGCAAAGGTGAAGGCACAGGGCAGGCTGCAGCGCTGCAACGCCTGGTCGGCGTGGTCGAGCGGCTGCACCGACCAGTCGTCCTCGAGCTGCGGGTTGTTCTCCAGCGAGAAGCGGGTCGCCCAGTTGGTGCCAGCCAGGGCGTCGTAACTGAAAGCCGGGAAGGCGCGCGACTGCATCGCTGCGGCCGAGCTCAGATAGCGCGGCAAGGCGCTCGCCGCGAGCGCCGAGCCGGTGTAGATGCTGAACAGCGCCGGACCGCGCGCGCAAAGGCCGTGCGCGATGCGCTCGCGCAGCGCATACAGATTGGCGCTGGCCGACTGCAGCACGACCATGCCGCCGAGCGCCATCGCCGCGGTGGCCAGCCGGGCACTGCGCACGCCGAACGCGAAGCGCCCGGTACCGATCGAGTTTTCGTCGAGCAGCTCGGACGTCTGCACCAGCACCTTGACCGGCAGCCCCGACGACAGCAGCTCGAGCAAGGTGGCGTTCTCCGGCGCGTCGTTGCGGTCGGGCGCGATGCACACCAGGTAGTCCGGAAAGCGCGCCAGGTCTTCCGCCGTCAAAGCGCGCTCGTCGAAGGCGTCGAAGAAGAGGTCGTGTTCGGCCTCGACATAGCGCCCTTGGACCTCCAGCTCGGCGATCGACAGCGCCCGCACGAGGGCCACCAGATCAGGCAGCCGATCGCGGAAGGCGTGCGACGCCGCCGCGCAGTTGTCGAAAGCAAAGCCGAGCCCGACGTCGTCCGCTTCGGCAGTCGGCGCGACGACGAAGCGCTGCGCCTCCAGCACGGCCAAGGTGCGCTGCAGGCGTTCACGCCGAGCGCTCGGCAAGGGGTCGCGCGCAAGGCCCTTGCCGACGATGCGTGCCAGCGCATCGAAATCGAACGCCGCCTGGTGCGGCCCGCCGAGCGACGCCTTCAGGCTCGACGGCTGGCGACCGGCCTGCGAATGGATGTACGCCGCACGCAGGATGTCAGACAGCTTGATCACCAGGCGGCTCAACTCGATGTGGAAGCGTCGCGCCTTGGCGCGCTGCGCGGCCTTCCAGGCATGGGTCAGCAGGCGAGCCGGCATCTCGGGCGTGCATCCGAGCACCTCGCCGTCGGCAGGCAGCGCGCCACTGGCGTGCACGAGCACCTGCTCCAGCGTTTGGCCCTCGCGCGCGCCCAGCCGGGCCGCGGCCTGCGCCCATAGCTCGGCCAGCGTGCCGCTGGCGCCGGCGTCCAGCGCGCGCCGGATCTCCTGCTCCAGCTGCAGCGCGTGGCGGCGCAGCCGCTCGCCGGCGATGCCGCGCGGCGCCACCTCGGCAAGCATCGTGTCGACCAGGCCGGACAGCGAGTGCACGAAGACCGCCTCGTTGCCCGGGTCGGCGAGCACGAGCGGAAAGTCGTGGCGCAGGGCTGCCAGGTCGCGATAAGGCGCCAACAGCGCTGGCCGCAGGTCCAGGCCGCCGATGGCGCGCAACTCGTCGCAGTGGCTCGGCGCGCGAATCTTCCCGGTCAAGTGAAAGATCAGCTGGTCCTGGTGCTTGGCTTGCATGTCCATCTCGGGCTCTCTGCGCGGGGTTGCCGTACGGTCATCGGTTGGCGGCGTCGGGTGGCGTCAGGCGGCGCGCTCGAGCTGCGCCTCGTCGTCAGGCCACACGGTGTACTTGTCGAGCTCGCGGTTCAGCCCGGCGCCGATGGCCTCGGGCGAGCGCAACTGGCCGACGTGGCGCAGGTCTTCGTAACAGGGCGCGGCGGGGTTGCGGTAGAGGATGCCGACCGGGATCGGCTCGTCGGTCGACGCGATCTCGCGCGCGCGGTCGATGTCCGACGGATCGTGCGAGCGCTGGTTGCGGTAGGTGCTGGACAGGCTCGGACTGAGTTGCAGGCCGTCGGCGTGCGTCAGCAGCATCGTGCGCTGCGGGTCGTGCAGCCAGGGGTCGAAGGCCTTGGGCATGAATTCGGGGCAGCGCTGCAGGATGCGCACGAACGAAAAGCCGCGGTGCCTGAAGGCCGCGCGCAGGATGTCGTACAGCACCTCGGGCACCCAGTCCACGCCCTGGGCGACAAACGACGCGCCCTGCACGCCCAGCGTCACCGTCAGCGGGTTCATCGGCTCGAGCGTCACGCCGTAGGGCGTGGTGTTGCTCTTGAGCCCGCGCGGCGAGGTCGGCGAGGCCTGCATCTTGGTCAGGCCGTAGACATGGTTGTCGTGCAGCACGACGGTGATGTTCATGTTGTAGCGGATGGCGTGAATCCAGTGCGCGGCACCGATGCTGCAGCAGTCGCCATCGCCGGTGTTGACGAACACGTTGAGGTCCGGCCGTGCCATCTTGATGCCTTCGGCGAGCGGAAAGGCGCGGCCATGGATGCCGTGGAAGCCGTAGGTGTTCATGTAGTGCGGCAGTCGGCTCGAGCAGCCGATGCCCGAGACGAACACCGTGTTCTCGGGCCCGAGCTTCTCGTCGCTGCACAGACGCTGCATCGCGGCCAGGATCGCGTTGTCGCCGCAGCCGTTGCACCAGCGCGGCACGCCGCCCTGGTAGTCCTCGAGTTCATGCTGCTCCTGGTGCAGCTTGATGACGCATTGGCTCAGGGATCGGCTCATGATGTCTGGTCCTTGCGCTGCAGTGCTTGCCGCGCGACGCGGCAGATATCGCCTGGCTTGATCGGCTGGCCGCGCGCTTCGCTCCAGCAGTCGATATCGACCAGGAAGCGCGAGCGCAACATCATCGCCAACGCTGAATAGCGGCGGTTGTCCTGGTCGATCAACTCGTCGTCGAGCCGGTCGGACCAGTTGCCTTCGATCGTCATCGCATGCTTGAAGCGCTGCAGGATCTCGCGGATGCCCGACGGCATCGGCTGCAGGAAGCGCAGGTGCATCGACGACACCGCCAGGCCTTCGCCGCGCAGTCGCGTCACCGCCTCCTCGATCGCGCCCATCGTGCTGCCCCAGCCGATCAGCAGCAGGTCGCCGGTCTGGCCTTCGTCGCCGCCGAACAGCGGCGGCGCCGTCAGCGTCTTCTGCAGCGCCGCGAGCTTGAGGCTGCGCGCGCGCAGGCCTTCCTCGTTGATCGCGGGGTCGTACGCTACCTTGCTGGCAGCGTCGTGGGCCAGGCCGGTGAGCGTATGCATGCCGCCCGGCCGGCCGGGCTGCAAGCGGCGCGACAGGCCCGTGACCGGGTCCCAGTCGTAGGGCTTGACCCCCGGCTGCACCGGCGTCTGGTCGACCGGCGGGGCCAGCCAGTCGGCACTGAACTGCGGCCGCGGGAAGGGCTGCTGCGCGGTGGCCAGGCTGGCGTCGGACAGCACCACCACGACCATGCCGAAGGTCTCGGCGATCTTGCGCGCCGTGATCACCGAGTAGAAGCAGTCCTCGATGCTGCACGGCGCCAGCACGACCTTGGGCGCGTCGCCGTGGCTGCCGAAGATGGCGGCCAGCGCGTCGCCCTGCTCGACCTTGGTCGGCTGTCCGGTGCTCGGCCCGCCGCGCTGCACGTTGACCACGACGAGCGGAATCTCGGCCATCACGGCCAGGCCGATGGCCTCCTGCTTGAGCGAGTAGCCGGGGCCCGAGGTGATCGTGACCGCGCACTTGCCGGCATAGGAGGCACCGATCGCGAACGCGCAGGCGGCGATCTCGTCCTCGGCCTGGTGCACCAGCCCGCCGACCTTCTCGAACACCTCGCTCAGGTAGTGCGACGCCGACGTGGCCGGCGTGATCGGGTACATCGCGCAGATGTCCATGCCCGACGCGATGACGCCCAGCGCGATCGCGGTGTTGCCGTTGACGACGATCTGCGCCTGCGTCGAGCGCTGCGCCGGAATGCGGTACTTGAACGGCAGGTGGGCCTCGCCCCAGGCGGCGCCGGCCTCGTACAGCGCGACGTTGCTGCGGATGACCTTGTCGTCCTTCTTGCCGAAGATGCGCGCGATCTGCTCGCGCGCGAGCGAAGCGTCGAGCCCGTACAGGTTGCACAGCAACCCGAGCACGAACATGTTCTTGCCCTTGCGCGGGTCGGTCACCAGTTCCTTGCAGCGCTCTTCGAGCGGGCACTCGTGGACATCGAAGCCGTCCTTGCGCAGCGCGTCGACCGTCGTCGTGTACGACGCCACCACCGCCGGGTCGCGGTGCGTGAGCCACATGTTTTCGAGCACGATGGTGGCGCCGGGCTTGAGCTCGCCGGCCTGCACGCGGCCGATCAGCACCTGCTCGTTGAAGGCCACCACCAGGTCGGTCTGGTCGCCGCCGTTGCTGACGCGCTCGGTGCCGATGCGGATGCGGATGCCGCTGGCACCGGCCACGCTGCGCGCCGGCGGCTGGATCTCGGCCGGGATGATCTCGGTGGTCCAGATGCCGTTGCCCATGCGCGCCGCGATCGCGGCCAGCGACTGGCCGCAGCGCTGGGCGCCCTCGCCCGAGTCGCTGATGACTTCGACGATGTGTTCGGCGATCGGCTTGGCCGGCCGCGGGCGAACGGCCAGCGTGGCAGGCGGTGTCAGGGTCGGGGTCAGGGTCAGCATGTCGTTCATGTGGGGGCCACCTCTGGCGGGCAGGGTCAGGCGAGGTGCAGGCGAGCGAAATTGCGCTCGCTGCGGGGGATGCCGAACAGGCTGCCGGCCGCGCAGTCGTCACTGCGGTAGACCAGGTCGGTGTCGCGCAGGCCGAGGTAGGCTTTCATCGCGCGCGCGGCCCGGCGGCCGGCGCCCATGGCCTGGATCACGGTGGCAGCACCGGTGACGATGTCGCCGCCGGCGTAGACACCGGCGATCGAGGTGGCCAGGTTGTCGTCGGTCGCGATGTAGCCGCGCGGGTCGAGCTTCAGGCCCGAGGTCTGGCCGAGGATCGGATTGGCGTTGGTGCCGATCGCGAACACGACCATGTCGGTCTCGAGCTCGAATCCGCTGCCCGGCACGGCCACCGGGCGCCGGCGGCCGGACTGGTCAGGCTCGCCAAGCTCCATCCGCTCGCAGCGCATCGCGCGCACGTTGTTGCCGCCGTCGCCGATCAGCTCGAGCGGGCTGGTCAGCCAGTGGAACTCGACCCCCTCCTGTTGCGCGTGGTGGATCTCCTCGGCGCGCGCCGGCGCCTCGTTGGCGGTGCGGCGGTAGACGCAGGTGACCTTTTCGGCGCCCAGCCGCAGCGACACCCGCAGCGCGTCCATCGCGGTGTTGCCGGCGCCAATCACGGCCACCCGCCTGCCGGGTTGCAGCGGGGTGTCGTGCTGCGGAAAGTCGCGTGCCCGCATCAGGTTGCAGCGCGTCAGCAACTCGTTGGCCGAGAGCACGCCACCGAGTGATTCACCGGCGATGCCCATGAAGCTCGGGTAGCCCGCGCCGGTGCCCACGAAGAGGGCGTGGAAGCCCATCTCCGTGAGCATCTGCTCGAGCGTGAACAGCCGCCCCACCAGCGTGTTGCATTCGAAGCGGATGCCCAGTCGGGTGAGCTTGTCGATCTCGACATCGACCACGCGATTGGGCAGCCGGAAGTCGGGGATGCCGTACTTGAGCACGCCGCCGGGCTCGTGGAAGGCCTCGTAGACGATGACCTCGCAGCCGGCCTTGGCCATGTCGGCCGCGCAGGCCATGCCGGCCGGGCCCGAGCCGACGATGCCGACCTTGTAGCGCTGCGGCTCGATGTACGGCACGTTGGTCCAGCCCTCGGCGATGGCCAGGTCGCCGACGAAGCGCTCGAGTCTGCCGATGGCCACCGGCTCGAGCGAGTCGCCCACCGTGCACACGCCTTCGCATTGGCTCTCCTGCGGGCACACGCGCCCGCACACCGATGGCAGCAGGTTGGTGTCGGTGATCACGTCGTACGCGCCGTGGAAGTTCTTGCCGGCGATCTTCAGGATGAATCCCGGGATGTCGACGCCGACCGGACAGCCGCGCACGCAGGGCTGGTCGGCGCAGTCGAGGCAACGCTCGGCCTCGACCAGCGCATCCTCGAGCCGGTAGCCGATGGCCACCTCGTCGAAGTTCTGCACGCGCTGTTGCGGGCTCTGCTCGGGCATCGCCGTGCGCGCCTGAGGAATCGTGCGGATGGTCTTCTTCCTCGCCATGGGGTGCTCCTGCTGTCGCGCTGCGGGTGGACGGACCGGATCAGCCGCCGTCGCCGGTGGCCGGCACGGCGTCGGCGGCGGCCTGCAGGCGGCAACTCGACTGCCAGTGCTCGAGCGCCACTTTCTCGGCCGGCTTGTAGCGGCCCAGGCGCGCCATCAGGTCGTCGAAGTCGACTTCGTGGCCGTCGAAGTCGGGCCCATCGACGCAGGCGAACTTGATCCGGTCGCCGACCTTGACGCGGCAGCCGCCGCACATGCCGGTGCCGTCGACCATCACCGGGTTCAGGCTGACCATGGTCTTGATGCCGTGCACGCGCGTGGCCTCGGCGCAGCCCTTCATCATGATCGGCGGCCCGATCGCCACCACCTCGTCGATGTCGGGGTGGCGCTCGACGGCCTGGCGGATGCCTTCGGTGACCAGGCCCTTGATGCCGGCCGAGCCGTCGTCGGTGCAGACGATGAGCTCGTCGCAGCAGGCGCGGAACTTGTCCTCCCAGAACATCAGAGCGCGGTTGCGAAAGCCCAGCACGCCGATGACATAGGCGCCTAGTTGCTTGTAGCCGCGGGCCTGCGGGAAGACCGGTGCCACGCCCAGGCCGCCGCCGACGCACACCACCTTGCTGGCGTGGCCAAGCACGCTGGGGATACCCATCGGCCCCACCAGCGCGTGCAGCCGGGTGCCGACGCGGCAGTTCTGCTGCATCTCGCGCGTGGTCTTGCCGACTGCCTGGATCACCAGCGTGATGGTGCCCCGAGCGGGGTCGAAGTCGGCCAGCGTCAACGGGATGCGCTCGCCGTGCTGGTGTGCCATCACGATCACGAACTGGCCCGGCCGGGCCGCCTTGGCCATCAGCGGGTGGCGGATCTCCAACAGATAGGTGACGTCGGAGAAATCCTCCCGCGCGACGATCTCGAAATCGGACATGGTTACCCTTCAGCTACTGAACCCGCGCGCCATCGGTACCGGACGACGGCTGAGGACGGTCCGCAGCCGCGGTCCAAGCCTTCAAAGGGCGAACGAGGTAGCGTAGCCCGATTGCGCTTGCCGCTCTTGCGGTGGCTCAAGAGGTCGATGCAGCGTTGCAGCGGCGCAGGCCGTCGCGACACTAGCGCAGCGCCAGGTTGAGCTTGGCCAGCGCGTCAGCGCCGGGGCAGAGCTCGGACTCGCGCAGCGTGTTGAGCGGCCGCGCTACCGTGTTGAGTGCCGCGTGCAGGTCGCTCGCCTCGGGGTCGACGTAGATCAGGCCGGTGATCACCTCGCCGCGCGCCTGGTGAGCCTGCGCGTGGTTGAGCGCACTGACGCGGTCGGTCGGGTCGTAGTCGTCGTGCAGCTTGCGCAGCCGCATCACGCTGCCGTCGGCCTGTGGCAGGTCGAGGGTCTGGCCGGGCGCGGGCTCGGCCACCACCGGCTGCGCCAGGTCGATGAAGTCGATCCGGCTGACCGCCTCGTTGTGCTCGCGCACGTGGTCGTAGCTGCGCGTGCTGCCGGCGTGGTTGTTGAAGGCCACGCAGGGACTGATGATGTCGAGGAAGGCCGCGCCGCCGTGGCCGATGGCGCCCTTGATCAGCGGCACCAGTTGTGTCTTGTCGCCCGAGAAGCCGCGCCCGACGTAGGTCGCGCCGAGCTGCAGCGCCAGCGCGATCAGGTCGACCGCCGTGTCCGGATTGACGACCCCCTTCTTGCTCTTGCTGCCGCGGTCGGCGGTGGCCGAGAACTGGCCCTTGGTCAGACCGTAGACGCCGTTGTTCTCGACGATGTAGACCATGCGCACGCCGCGCCGCATCGCGTGCGCGAACTGGCCCAGGCCGATCGAGGCCGAGTCGCCGTCTCCCGACACGCCCAGGTAGAGCAGCTCGCGGTTGGCCAGGTTGGCACCGGTCAACACGCTGGGCATGCGGCCGTGCACGGTGTTGAAGCCGTGGCTGGCGCCGAGGAAGTAGTCGGGCGTCTTGCTGCTGCAGCCGATGCCCGAGAGCTTGGCCACGCGATGCGGCTGGATGTCGAGCTCCCAGCAGGCCTGGATGATCGCCGCCGAGATCGAGTCGTGACCGCAGCCCGCGCACAGCGTCGAGACGCGGCCTTCGTAGTCGCGCCGCGTGTAGCCGACCTTGTTGGTCGTCAGCGTCGGGTGGTGCAGCCTGGGTTTGGTGATGTAGGTCATGCGGGGATCCGATCGCGGCGGGGCGCCACCGCCAGTGCGTGCACTTGCTTGGTTATGGCCGTGGTGATGAAGCGCGCGGTGATCGGTGTGCCGTCGTAATGCAGCACCTTGATCAGGCGGTCGGGTTCGAACTCGAGCTCGTTGACCAGCAGCGTGCGCATCTGCGCGTCGCGGTTCTGCTCGACCACGAACACATGGTCATGCCGGTTGATGAACTCGCTCACGCTGGCCGGGAACGGGAATGCCTTCAGGCGCATCGCGTCGAGGTGGATGCCCTCGGCAGCCAGCGCCACCAGCGCCTCGTCCATCGACGGCGCGGTGGAGCCGAAGTAGAGCACCCCGAGCCGGGTCTTGCGGGCGGCCGCGCGCAGCTCGGGCGGCGGCGCCAGGTCGGCCGCGGTGGCGAACTTTTTCAGCAGCCGCTGCACATTGACCAGGTAGTCGGTCCCGGCCTCGGAGTAGCGCGCGTACTCGTCGCGCGTGGTGCCGCGCGTGAAATAGCTGCCCTTGGTCGGGTGCGTGCCCGGCAGCGTGCGCCAGGGGATGCCGTCACCGTCGACGTCCTTGTAGCGGCCGAAGTCGCGGCCGGCTTCCAGCTCGTCGGCGGTCATCACCTTGCCGCGGTCGTAGGCTCGGGATTCGTCCCATTCGAACGGCTTGCACAGGCGCTGGTTCATGCCGATGTCGAGGTCGGTCATGACGAACACCGGGGTCTGCAGCCGGTCAGCCAGGTCGAGCGCGGTGGCACTGAACTCGAAGCATTCGGCCGGGTCCTGCGGCAGCAGCATCACGTGCTTGGTGTCGCCGTGCGACGCGTAGGCGCTGCTGATCAGGTCGGCCTGCTGCGTGCGCGTGGGCATGCCGGTGCTGGGGCCGCCGCGCTGCACGTTGATGATGGTGACCGGGATCTCGGCAAAGTAGGCCAGGCCGATGAACTCGGTCATCAGCGACACGCCCGGCCCCGAGGTGGCGGTGAACGCACGCGCGCCGTTCCAGCCGGCGCCGGTGACGATGCCGATCGAGGCGATCTCGTCCTCGGCCTGCACGATGGCGTAGCGTGCCTCGCCGGTCACGGGGTCGTGGCGGTACTTCTTGCAGTAGGCCGCAAAGGCCTCGGCCACCGACGAGCTGGGCGTGATCGGGTACCAGGCACAGACCGTGGCGCCGCCGTAGACGCAGCCCAGTGCCGCGGCGGCATTGCCTTCGACGAAGATCTTGTCACCCACTGCATTGGCGCGGCGCACCTTCAGCCCGATCCCCGCGTGATGCGGCGCGCTCAGGTGGTCCTTGGCGAAACCGCGGCCCGCCTGCAGTGCGCGCACATTGCTCTCGAGCAGCCGTTCCTTGCCTTTGTACTGCTCGGAAAACAGTTTCTCGATCACCGCGGGCTCGAGATCCATCAGCACCGACAGCGCCCCCAGCACCATGATGTTCTTGAACAGCGTGCGCTGGCGCGGGTCTTCATAGGTCGCGTTGCAGATCGCGGTGACCGGCATGCCGATCACGGTGATGTCGCGCCGGAAGGCGGTCGGTGGCAGCGCGCGTGTGCTGTCGTAGAACAGGTAGCCACCGGGCTCGACTTCCTTCACGTCGTCATCCCAGGTCTGCGGGTTCATCGCCACCATCATGTCGATGCCGCCACGTCGGCCCAGCCAGCCCTGTTCGCTGACGCGCACCTCGTACCAGGTCGGCAGGCCCTGGATGTTGCTGGGGAAGATGTTGCGCGGGCTGACCGGCACCCCCATGCGCAGGACTGCCTTGGCAAACAACTCGTTGGCCGAGGCCGAGCCGGAGCCGTTGACGTTGGCGAACTTGATGACGAAGTCGTTCACCGCTTCGATCCGATTCATGCTCATGCCCCGGCTCCTACGCGCTTGGACTTGGGCGTGCCGTCACGGCACGCCGGGCCCGCATTGATGGTGTTGAAGAGGAACTTCTGCATGTCCCAGGCCCCCGTCGGGCAGCGCTCGGCGCACAGGCCGCAGTGCAGGCATACGTCCTCGTCCTTGACCATCACGCGCGTCGTCTTCAGCGCGCCGCTGACGTACAAGTCCTGCGACGGGTTGCCCGCCGGCGCCTGCAAGCGCGTGCGCAGCTCGGACTCTTCACCGTTGGCAGTGAAGGTGATGCAGTCCATCGGACAGATGTCGACGCAGGCGTCACACTCGATGCACAGCTTGTCGGTGAACACCGTCTGCACGTCGCAGTTCAGGCAGCGCTGGGCTTCCTTGAAGGCGGTCTCGAGGTTGAAGCCGAGTTCGACCTCGACCTTGATGCTGGCCAGCGCCTTCTCGGCCGCGGCCCAGGGCACCTTGAAGCGCAAGTCGTCGCTCGGCGCGTTGTCGTAACTCCACTCGTGGATGCCCATCTTCTGCGACACGAGGTTGACATGCGGCGGCGGCCGCTGCGTTACGTCTTCGCCATTCAGGAAGCGGTCGATCGACACCGCGGCCTCGTGGCCATGAGCCACCGCGGTGATGATGTTCTTCGGCCCGAAAGCGGCGTCGCCACCGAAGAAGACCCTGGGCACCGTGGTCTGGAAGGTGCTGCCATCGAGCGCCGGCAAACCCCAGTCGTCGAAGTCGATGCCGGCGTCGCGCTCGATCCAGGGGAAAGCGTTCTCCTGGCCGACCGCGATCAACACCTCGTCGCAGTCGAACACCGCGTCGGCCTGGCCGGTCGGCAGCAGGCTGCGCCGGCCCTTGTCGTCATACACCGCGTGGACGATCTCGAAGCTCATGCCCACCAGCTTGCCGCCCTGGTGGATGAAGGCCTTGGGCAGATGGAAGTTGATGATCGGGATGCCTTCGTGCTGGGCGTCTTCCTTCTCCCAGGGCGAGGCCTTCATCTCCTCGAAGCCACTGCGTACGATGACCTTCACGTCGCTGGCGCCCAGGCGCCGCGCCGAGCGGCAGCAGTCCATCGCGGTGTTGCCGCCGCCGAGAACGATGACGCGCTTTTGCACGCTGGTGACGTGACCGAAGGAGACCGACGCCAGCCAGTCGATGCCGATGTGGATGTCGGCCGCGGCCTCTTGCCGGCCAGGAGCCTGCAGATCGCGCCCGCGCGGTGCACCGCAGCCGACGAAAACCGCGTCCCAGGGCTCGGCCAGCAGCGCCTTCATCGAATCGACACGCTGGTTGGCGCGCAACTCGACCCCCAGGCCCAGGATGTAGCCGACCTCTTCGTCGATCACACTCTCGGGCAGGCGAAAGCGCGGGATCTGGCTCCACATAAAGCCGCCCGCCTTGCGCTCACCTTC
>JANOJJ010000095.1:0-2054 GCA_031408155.1 Rubrivivax sp. | reverse complement strand
TCGGTGCGCTGGCGCGTTGGGTCGCTTGGCTGTGCTGGCCGATCCCGCGGCTGTGGGGCATCGGCAGCGGCCTGTCGCTGTGGTAGCTGCACGCTGCCGACGCGCTCGTGCTGCCGCTGTCGGCCGGGCTCGCGATCGCGGCGGCGAGCGCGCGGCCGGCGTCAGCAACCTGATCGAGCCGGCCGGCACGAGCCGCGGCGCCCGGCACGGTGCGACTGACCGCCGGCGCAGACGGCGGTGCGTGATCGAGCGCACGAATCCGGCGCTGCTCGAATGGCGCGTCGGCACGCGGCCGCTTGACCGCGGCGTCAAGTCGGCCGATATACCGGCTGCCATGAGCGCTACCTTCTCCTTCCCGTCAGTTGAAAGCGGCTTCATCACCCGGGCGCCGCGCGACCTCGACTCGTGGGTGGCGCGCTTCGATGCGCGGGCGCTGCCGGCACTGCGCGGCACCGCGGACACGCTCGAGGAGTTGCGTGTCAACGAGGACTCGGTGGACGCCCATCTGCTGGCAGAGTCCTTGCTGCATGACCCGTTGATGACGCTCAAAGTACTGGCGCACGTTGCCCATGTTCGGCGCGGGCGCGACGGCACCGATGCCGAGACGATGACGGCGGCTCTGGTGATGCTGGGCATCACCCCGTTCTTTCGGGACTTCGGCCCCCAGCCCACGGTTGAGGATCGGCTTGCCGAGCTGCCGTCTGCGCTGGCCGGATTTCGCCAGGTGCTGGACCGATCGCATCGGGCCGCACGCTTTGCGCTGGGCTTTGCCGTTCAGCGAATGGACCCCGATGCGTCGGTGATCTACGAAGCCGCCTTGCTGCACGATTTTGTCGAATTGCTGATGTGGCTTACGGCGCCCATGCTTGCCGCCGAGGTTGCCGACCGTCAACGCGCGGATCCCGGTTTGCGCTCGGCTTCGGTGCAGTGCGACGTGTACAACGTGCAACTGGCGGATCTGCAACATGCGTTGATGGTCAAGTGGCGCTTGCCTCGACTGCTGATCGACATCGCCGATGATCGACGCGAGGACGTCTCGGCACAGGCGCGTAACGTCGGGTTGGCGATCCGCTTGGCGCGCCATACCGTGGATTCGTGGGACAACCCTGGCCTGGCCGACGACGTGCGTGACATCGCTGCCTTGCTGAACATGGCGCCCGAACCGACCTTGGCACTGCTGCACGACATCGATGGGGTCGATGCGAGCCCGTGAGCTCGACATCGACCGACCGCCTCAGCGCCATTGGGCCGCAAGGTTAGAGGCCCGGTTGACCAGCGCGAGGGCCGCCGGCGAAGCACGTCTGCCGGCCGTCGTTCGACCACGCTGCCGGCACGTGATCGGCCCTGGGCGCGGGGTTGATCACAAGCGCGTCACGCCGGGCAGATAGCCGACCAGCGTGCCGTCCAGGTAGAGCGCGCCTTCAGGCGCGCCTGCCTCGGCATAGAACTCGAGCACGGGGGGCCGCGTCGGCACGCGCACGCCGGCTCCTGTCACCTGCCGCGCAAGCCGGGTCAACAAGCGGCTGGCGGCACGCAGCGCGACGGCCGCGGCGCGACGTGTTCCCGCTGGCGCGGGACTGAAGCGAAATTCTCTCGTCGTCATGTTGAATCTCCTGGCGCGCCGGCTCCATTCGAGGCGCGCCCCTGGGTTCAAGGGCTGTGTCGCTGCCGATGCAACTCGCGCAACTCGCGCTGCAGGGCATGTTCAGCGCGCTGGCGCTGGCCGCCGGATCCGCGGCCGTGTGCGCCGGCGAGGCGCTGCAGGCTGGCGGCCACCAACGGGTTGCGCGGCTTGAGGGGCTTGACGATCAATGGGTGCATGGACATCTCCTTCGGGTGGCGGGCCTGGAATGCGAAGCGGCCCGGGTGCTGAGCATCCCGGGCCGCCAGAAGTTGGAGCACCTGGAGCGCTCTCAACTCACGGGGGCAACCGGCGTGACGCCAGCGTCTGCAGGGCACGAAACTCGGACCAACCCCATCGGGACCGGGGCGCAACCGACCACGCCGGTGAGCGCCAACGACAGGATGGGCAATGACATGGAACTCCGCATGGG
>JANOJJ010000635.1:0-11863 GCA_031408155.1 Rubrivivax sp. | reverse complement strand
CACCAGGATGCCCAGCACCTGCGTCATCACATAGGGGTTGGTCCAGATCAGCATCGCCATCGCGCCCAGCCCCATCACCGTGTTACGCAGGCCCATGCTCAGCGAACTGCCCACCACGGTCTGCACCAGCGTGGTGTCGGTGGTCAGGCGACTCAGCACCTCGCCGGTCTGAGTGGTCTCGAAGAACTCGGGGCTTTGCCGCACCACATGGGCGTACACCGCATTGCGCAGGTCGGCCGTTATGCGCTCGCCCAGCCAGGTGACCATGTAGAAGCGCGCCGCCGAGAACAACCCGAGCGCCGCTCCGACGCCGAACAGGGCCAGGAAATGCTCGCGCAGCGCCATCACGCGTGCGCCGGGGTCGGCGGCGACCAGGCCCTGGTCGATCAGGGCCTTGAGCGCGACCGGAAACAGCAGCGTCGTCACCGCCGCCAGCACCAGAAACAGCCCGGCCAGCGCGATACGGCCCCGGTATGGGCGGATGAAGGGCAGCAGGCCGCCGAGCGCGCGCACCGGACGTTTGTCCTGTGTGCGGTCGTCCTTGCGCAGTGCAGGCGCCGTGAGGGCAGGAGAAGTCATCCGTCGAGTTTAGGCAGTCGCGCCGGCCGAGCGGATCGCGGGCTCTTCGGCGCTTGCCCTCGCGCTCGGCGGCGCGACGCCGACGGCGCGCGCGGCCGGCCAAATCGTCGTGATTGCGCGCATTCGGGTGCCGCGCCGCACCCCGCATTCAAGGCGCTACTCAAGTCGCCGCTGGATGTGGTCGAATACCGCTTTGTTGCCGCAGTTCTTCATGTCGCGCCCGCAGCCCCAGACCGCAGCCCCACGTGCCAGCCGACGTGCGTCTGCCATGCCACGCATTTGGCCACTGTCGGCGACGGTCGCAGTGGCTTCAGCGGTGCTGCTGACCGTGTTGGGCGCCGGGCTGGCCTGGCTGCTGGTCGGCCAGCAAGCGGCCGCTGCCGCCGTCGATCCGGCGCTGGCCGCGGTGCTGGGCGTGCTGGCTGCCACCGTGCCGCTGACCTTGCTTCTGGTCAAGTCGGCGTATGACCTCGAACATGGACGCCACCGGGCGCTGGTTGCAGGCGCGCTCGACCTGGTGACGGGCGTTTCGAGCCGCGACCCCTTCATGGCGCTGGCCGAGCGCGAGTTCTCTCGCTCGCGTCGCTATGGCATCGGCGCGGCATTGCTGTTGGTTGACGTCGACCGTTTCCGCCGCCTGCTCGACGGCCAGGACAGCGCCGCCGGCGACCTGGTGCTGCGTGAGATCGCTGCGAGCACGCAAGCCACGCTGCGCGGCGCCGATGCGCTGGCTCGCTTCGGACCTGCGCAGTTCGCGGTCTTTCTGGCGCACTCCGATCCGCTGGGCGCGCTCGACGTCGCCGAGCGCGTCCGTGAACGCATCGAAGGCCTCGAGATTGCCTGGCAAGACCGGCGTCTGCGGGCCACGGTCAGCGTCGGTGTGGTGTTGATGCGGCCGGCCCACCTGTCGCTGCAGGCGGTGCTCGAAGATGCCGAGTCGGCGCTGGGGGCGGCCCGCCATGCGGGCGGCAACTGCGTGCGCTCGGCCCCGGTCGACCCGCGCCGCCTGCCCCACACCGGGTCGCACGGGCCTTCGGTCGGCGACAACCAGGCTGCGGGCTCCTGATCGGCGCCGTCGGCGCGGTCACAGGCGCGGTCAAAGGCGCAGTTGCCCGGCGTAGCCAGTCATCTCCAGATAGCCCAGTCCGACCCGTCGGCCAGCGCCGTCGAGCAGTTCGCTCAGACCTTCCCAATAGACCGTGCCGATGCTTTGCCTGCCGTCGAGCTCCTGCCCGTCGAGCAGGGCACGCACCGTGAAAGGCCCGAATGCGCTGTCGATCTGCCATTGCACCGGGTAGTCGGCCCCGGTGGCGGGACTGCGCCAGCGCCGACCTGCCGTCCAGCGTAGATCGGTCGGTCCGAAGATGCGCGCCGCGCTGCCTGCCACGCGGTGGCTGCCGCCGGCCCACAGCGCGGACCCATCGGCACGGCGCAGTCGAAATGCCGTCAGTGCAGCACCGTCGAACAGGTTGAAGCCGACCCAGTCCCAGCCCACGGCATCGGCAGCCAGGATCTCGTCGCTCCATTCATGGTCGAGCCAGGCGCGGCCGTCGGCAGCCAAGCGGCGGCCATCTAGCGTGACCGTGCCGCTGGCCGCCAGTTGCGGCTGGCTGTAGTAGTGGCTGGCCTGGCGCTCGTCCGGGCCCTTGCGCGAAAAGCCGGCGTCACCCTGCAGCAGCAGGGGCTGGGTCGGCTGCAGCTCGAGCTCGAGCGACCACGCCGGTCCGCCGGACGTGGCAGCGGCGCGGCCGAGGTAGTGCTGGCTGCTGCGCTGCAGCGACCAGGGTCCGATCCAGACCCGCGCGTCGTCGCTTGACGCACCCGCCAGACGAGGCCCGGTCGGCTCGGACGCATCGCCATTCCAGCGCACGATGCGTTGCCCGTGCAGGTGCCGACGCGCGGCCAGGTCGGTGATGGCGGCATGGGCGAACAGCAAATGGCGTGGCGCCAGCCGTCCGGGCAGGTCCTGCGCCAGGCCGGTGCGGCTGCGAAAGAAGGTGAGCTGGAAACCGTGGCTCGGCGCTGCCGGCCGGCCCAGCCAGCCGGTGGCGTACCACCACTCCGTGCGCGCGTCGAGGTGCGCGCCATGGTCGCGCGGCAGCACGATGGCCCGACCGCGGCGCACACCGTCAGCCGCTGCGGCGCACAGCGGGATCGCTGCAACGGCCATGCCGGAGGCCAAGCCGGACAGCCAGCGGCGGCGCTGCGGGTTCACCAGTCCTCCTTCACCGCCAGGACGGCTGAGCGCGACAGCGCATGCCGCGCGGCAAAGGCCGCGGTGGCAATGCCGGTCAGCATCACCGCTGCGCACAAGGCAGCCAGGCGGCCAGCCGGCAGCGACAGGTCCATCGTCCAGTGAAAGCTCTGCGGGTTGACCACGTGCACCAGCACCGCGCTGACCGCCAGCCCCAGCACCAGACCGATCACCGTGCCGGCCGCCAGCCAGGCGGCACCTTCGCCTGCCACCACCGCCAGCACCTGGCGCCGAGTGAGTCCGAGGTGAGCCAACAGGCCGAACTCCTTGCGCCGCGCCAGCACCTGGGCCGACAAGCTCGCACCGATGCCCACCAGGCCGATCGTGATGGCCACCGCCTGCAGGTAGTAGGTGACCGCGAAGCTGCGGTCGAAGATGCGCAGCGAAATCGTTCGCAGTTCAGCGGTGGCCGCAAAGTCGAGCATGGCCGGGTCGGGCAGCCGCTGGCGGATGGCGGCTTGCAGCAGCGCCAGGTCAACGCCTGGGGCCAGCCACAGCGACAGCTCGTTGAGCCGGGTGTCGCCGGTCAGGCGCAGATAGGCGGCATGGTCGATCACCACGGTGCCGAACTGGCGCGCAAAGTCACGCCAGACGCCGAGCACTCGAACGCTCACCGGCGCCGCACCGCCGAGCGGCAGGCTCAGCAGTTCGCCCGGGCGTGCGCCATAGAGCGCGACCATGGCTTCGCTGACCCAGACGCCGACCTCGCCCGGCGCGGCCTGCAGCACCGGGCCCTGCAAGGGCAACTGGCGTTCGGCCTGGTCGATCGGCCGCGCCAGCAAAACCACCGCCGGACGGCCGGGTGCGAGCGCCAACGCGCGCACGCGGCTGGCCTGCACGCGCGTCACGCCGGGCAGGGCGGCCACGGCCAGCGGCAGGTCGGCGTCGAACCAGGCCTGCTCGGCTGCCGCCCCGCTGGTGGCGCTGCGGGCATAAAGGTCGGCCGGCAGCACGCCGTCGAGCCAGGCCGATACGCTGTCGCGAAAGCTCGCCACCATCACCGTCAAGGCCACGCTCAAGGCCAGGCTGGCTACCACGCCGGCCACCGCGGCGCTGGCCGTGGCGCGCTGGAAATGCGCCCGCCGTCGCGCCAGCAGCACCAGCGGGCGTTGTTCGCCGGCGCGGCCGCGCAGCAGCGCATGTACCGCCGCCGGCACCAGGGCGACGCCGCCGAACAGCAAGGCGGCGACCGAGCCGTATGCCGCCAGCGGCACACCCCCCAGTGGCGGCAGCAGGGCCGCCAGGCCGCCCGCGACCAGCAGCGCCAGTGCGGGCCAGGGCGACAGCGCATGGTCCTGCCCACCACCCAGGCCCTTGAGCGCTTGCGCCAGGGCCAGGCGCTCGGCCTGGCGCGCCGGCAGCCAGCCGCCAGCCACGGCGGTGGCACAGCCCAGTGCGGCGCAGGCCAGCGCCAGCCAGGCATCCAGCCGCAGCGCAGGTTGCACGCCCGGGAAGTAGCCGCCGCCGAGGTCACCGCCCAACACCCGCAGCGCGGCCCATGCCAGGCCGGCGCCCAAGAGCAGGCCGAGCACGCTGCCGGCGGCGCCCAGCAGTGCGCATTCGGTCAGCACCAGGCTGCGCCGTTCACGCGCAGTCAGGCCCAGCACGCCGAGCAGCGCCAGCCCTGGCGTGCGCTGCGCGACCGACAGCGACACCACCGAAAAGACCAGGAAACCACCGACGAACAAGGCCACCAGCGCGAGCACCGTGAGGTTGACGCGATAGGCACGCGACAGGGTCGACAGCCGCTGTTCGGATTCGCCCGGGTTGACGGCCTGCACGCCGGCGGGCAAGGCCAGATCGCGTAACAGCGCGGCGCTGCCCTGGCCGGCAGCCAGTCGCAGGTCGAGCCGGCTCAGGCGGCCGCTGAATCCGAAGGTCGCCTGCGCTGCCGCCACGTCCATCACCAGCAGCGGGGGCCCGCCAGCAGCCACATGCCCGCTGAGTCGAAAGGTGTGCCAGGCCGGCCCCGCCTGCAGGCGCAAGGTGTCGCCGTCGGCCAGCTCCAGACGCTGGCGCGCAGCGGCGTTGGCGAACACCACGCCGGGGTCGAAGATCGCCATTCGCGCGCTGCCGGGCGCCGGCTGCGGCAGCAGCTCAGGCGCCACCGCAGCCACCTGCAGCACGTCGATGCCGACCACGCGCACCGACAAGCGGCGATGGTTGGCAGCGGCGGCGTAGGTCTCGACCTGGACCACCGGACTGACGTGGCGCACGCCGGGGTGCAGGCTCATGCGGTCGAGCCAATCCTCGGGCAGGCCGCTGCCGCTGCTGCGCAGGCTGAGGTCGGGCTCGCCGTTGACCGAGCGCACGGCAGCGCCGAACTCCTGCAGCGCCGAGTCGTTGATCACCTGCACTGAAAACGCCAGCGCCACGCCCAGCGCGACCGCCAGCATCACCAGCGCATGGCGCCAGGGGTGGTGCTGCCATTCGCGCCACAACAGCGGCAGCAGGCGGATCAGCGAAGGGTCACGGGACATGCCCACGGCATTGTGATCCGTGGCCGCGGATGCGGACGAGGATCAGGTCGATCCGGCTTGCCCACGCTGCGCCCGCAGGTCTTGCTCCGACTGCGGGTGGATCCCGCTCGTTGTCAACCGCAGCACGCGGTCGGCGCGCGCCGCCGCGGCCATCGAATGCGTCACCAGCAGGCAGGCCGCGCCGGCCTGGTCCACCTGTGCATGCAGCAGGTCGAGCACGCGAGCGGCGGTGCCGGGGTCGAGGTTTCCGGTCGGCTCGTCGGCCAGGATCAATCCCGGTTGATGGACCACGGCGCGGGCGATGGCCACCCGCTGCAGTTGCCCGCCCGACAACTGGGCCGGCATGCGAGCGCCCAGGCCGGCAAGGCCGACCGAGTCGAGCAGCGCGGCCACGCGGGCCGGGTCGGGCCGCCCCAGCAGCAGCAGCGGCAGGGCGATGTTCTCGGCCACGCTCAGGTGCGGCAGCACATGGAAGGCCTGGAACACGAAACCCAGGCGCTGGCGGCGCAGCCGGGCACGGGTGTCGTCGTCGGCGCTGGCCAGATCGATTCCATCGACCAGCAGCCGGCCGCTGTCGGCGCGGTCGAGCCCGGCAATGCAGTTCAG
The DNA here is from genome assembly GCA_031408155.1 of Rubrivivax sp. Taxonomy (GTDB): domain Bacteria; phylum Pseudomonadota; class Gammaproteobacteria; order Burkholderiales; family Burkholderiaceae_C; genus Rubrivivax. Next base: position 5,944 of record JANOJJ010000635.1, on the reverse strand, counting down.
CAGCGTCGACTTGCCGACCCCGGACTCGCCCAGCAGCGCGACGAACTCGCCCGCCTGCAGCTGCAGCGACACATCGCGGAAGACCACGCTGTCGCCGTAACGCTTGCTCAGGGACTCGATGCTCAGCATGGTGCTGCCGGGCTGCCAGCCATGGCCAGCAAGCGCTGCCGCGCCTGGACGGCCGCGTCGGGTGAGTCGCAGGCGACAACGCTGCGGTCCATGCTGCGCAGCCACGTGAGCTGGCGTTTGGCCAGTTGCCGCGTTGCGGCCACGCCGCGCTCGAGCAGACCCGCGCTGTTGCCCTCGTCGAGCGCCTGCCAGGCCTGGCGATAGCCGACACAGCGCATCGCCGGCAGGCCGGCGTGCAGGTCCCCACGCGCACGCAGGGCCTGCACCTCGGCCAGCAGGCCGGCGTCGAGCATGGCGGCGAATCGCTTGGCAATGCGCTGGTGCAACCAGGCCCGAGATGCCGGCTCCAGCGCCAGCAAGGGCCAGGCCGCGCTGTCAGCCTTGCGCGGCCCTTGGTGCCAGCTCGACAGCGCGCGGCCGCTGAGCCTATGGACCTCGAGCGCGCGCTGAATGCGTTGCGCGTCGCCGGGAGCCAGCCGCGCCGCGCTGGCCGGGTCGACCCGTGCCAGCTCGGTGTGCAGCGCCGGCCAGCCTTCGCGCAAGGCGCGCTCATCGAGCTCGCGGCGCAATGCCGGGTCGGCCGCTGGCATGGCGTCGATGCCTTCGCGCAGGGCCTTGAAGTACAGCATCGTGCCGCCCACCAGCAGTGGCAACCGGCCGCGCGAGCGGATCTCGTCGGCCAGCCGCCTGGCGTCGGCGACGAACTGGGCGGCCGAATAGGAAGCGCTGGGTTCGATCAGGTCGATCAGGTGGTGCGGCACCGCAGCGCGCTCGGCTGGCTTGGGCTTGGCGGTGCCGATATCCATGCCGCGGTAGACCAGGGCCGAATCGACACTGATGATTTCGACCGGCCATTGACGGGCCATCCGGCGCGCGAAGTCGAGCGCCACGGCGGTCTTGCCGGCCGCGGTGGGGCCGGCCAGGCAGAGGCCGCGCAGCGCCGTCATCGCACGCTGCCGCGGCGGCACAGCAAGGTCGCGGCGACCCATCCGGCGCTGGTCGACGCCAGTGCCGACGGGATCCGGGTCAGCCGGGCTGGCGCAGCGCTAGATGAAGCGTTCGGTCTCATCCAGGTAGCGCCATTGGCCGGGCGGCAGGGGCCCGAGCACGATGCTGCCGATGCGCACCCGCTTGAGCCCCACCACATCCAGCCCGACCAGCTCGCACATGCGGCGGATCTGGCGCTTGCGCCCCTCGCGCAAGACCACGCGCAACTGGTCCTCGTTGGCCCAGCTCACGCGGGCCGGGCGCAGCGCCACGCCATCGAGTTCAAGGCCATGGCGCAGGCGCTCGAGCGGCCCGTCGGGCATCGCGCCAACGGCCGGGTTGTCGCGCAAGGCCACGCGCACCAGGTATTCCTTCTCGACCCGGGTCTGGTCGCCGATCAGCAGCTTGGCCACGCGGCCGTCCTGGGTCAGCACCAGCAGGCCGGTGGAGTCGATGTCCAACCGCCCGGCCGGAGCCAGGCCACGCAGCTGACCGGGGTGAAAGGTCTGGCGTGCCGTGTCGCCGCTCCAGCGGCTTTCGGCTTTGATCAGCACCGACGCCGGTTGGTAGCCGTCCTCGGCCTGGCCCGACACGTAGCCGAGCGGCTTGTGCAGCAGGATGGTGACACTGCGGGCTTGCTCGTTGCGGGCCCGTGGGTCGATGTCGATCACGGCGTCAGGCCGGGCGCGCTGACCGAGCTCGGCCATGCGGCCGTTGACCTTGACCCAGCCGGCGGCGATCCAGTCGTCGGCCTCGCGGCGCGACGCCACGCCACGGTCGGTCAGCAGTTTGGAGATGCGCAGACCCTCGCCAGGAGCAACGCGTGGGGCCGGAAGCAAGGGTGCGATGCGCTGGCCCGGCGCTGTTGGCCGCGTCGGTGGCGCTCGCGGGCGCTTAGGCGGTGGCGCAGGCGGTGGCGCTGGCGGTGGCGCTGGCGGTGACGCAACACCCGGCGCCCGGCGATCCCCGTGGGGCCGGTCGCTGCGCTGGCCTTCGGGCCGAATGGCATCGCTGCGTTGGCGGTCGGGGCGTGGGCCATCAGTGCGCGGCCGGTCGGCGCGCGGTCGTTCCGGCCGGGCAGGCTGGTCGTCACGGGTTGCAGGCGCGGCAGCACGGCGCTCGTTTCGCTCGCGCGGCGGCGGCGGGGCACCGGTCGGGCGGCCGCGCACCGGCCGGCGGCGCGGGTCGCGCGGCGGCGCCAGCGGTTTGAGACGGATCTTGGGGCGTTCAGGCATATGGGGGGATTGGACCATGGGCCTGCAAGTCTTCGAGCAGGCTGTGCTTGGGCGCGGCCGCGGCGGCCCCGATCGAACTCACTCGGCACCCCCGATGAAGTACTTGACCACGCCCTTGGCGGCAAAGCCCACCAGGCCGAAGCCCAGGGCCAGGAAGAGCACGAAGGTGCCGAAGCGGCCGGCCTTCGATTCGCGCGCGAGCTGGAAGATGATGAACACCATGTACAGCATGAACGCGCTGACGCCGAAGGTCAGCCCGAACTGCGCGATCTGCTCTTCCGTGTAGCCGAACATGGTCCGGACTTCACGGCTGCGGCTCGACGCCGGTGCTGTCGACCAGGTCGCGATAGGCGTGCCAGCTGGCGTGGGCCAGCCACGGCACGACCACCACCAGGCCGAGCAACGCCGTGGCCATGCCGAACAGCGTCAGGCCCAGGATCAGCGCCGCCCACAGCGCCAGCGGCGCCGGGTGCGCGATCACCACGCGCCAGCTCGTCAGCACCGCAGCCAGCACGCTGACGCGGCGGTCGAGCAGCAGCGGCAGCGCGACCACGCTGGACGCGAAGACCGGCGCTGCCAGCATGCCGCCGAGCATCAACCAGGCTTCGAACAGCCAGCCGCCGCGGGCCAGCACGACCACACGCAGGAAGTCGGCCGGGTTGTCGACGCGCTCGCCGGCAAAGCCGATGATCAGCGAGGCCGAGGTCAGCACCCAGCCGGTGCCGGCCAGGGCCAGCAGCAGGCCGAAGACGATCAGGCGGTGGTCATCGGGCTTCCACACGCGCAGTGCCGTGGCCAGCGTGGGCGTGCGCCCGCGTGCCAGCTCGCGGCTGACGGCGTACAGACCGGTGGCGACGACGGGGGCCACCAGCAGGAAGCCGGTGAACGCGCCGCTGAGCAGCCAGAACTGCTGGTGCGCCAGCGCGATCAGGGCAGCGCCGAACGCGAACACCAGCAAGCCGTGCAGCAGCCCCGGCAGCGGGCAGCGCATCAGGTCGCGCCAGCCGCGCATGAGCCAGCTCAGCGGCCGCAGGACCGGGATCGGGCGGACAGTGAAGCTGCGTGACTCAGCCAGCGCCTTGGTGTTGCGCCATTCCATCGACATGCATCCTGCCCGCAGCAACGTGGCGGGCTCATGATAGAGGTTATGTGGCAGGCCAGGGCATGGCCCGCAGTCGAGCCGCAGCGGCCACCATTTCAAGCGGGTCGCCGCTGGTCAGCTCGACGCGTGGTGCCTGCTCCAGCCCGGGGTAGCTGCGCTGCATCGATCGTTCGTACAGCGGGTCATAGTGTTCGGACATCAGCGCGGCGATCAGATCCGGCCAGCGCCCGCCGCGCGCCAGTACTTGCCACTGGCCGACCCGGGCCTGCCCGCGCAGATCGACCAGGCCGTCGAGCAGTCGGCACAGCGGTTCGGCATCCAGCGTGCTGTCGCGGTAATCGTCGAGCAGCATCTCGATGCGCGCAGCGTCACTGGTCAGGATGCGCACGCAGCGGCCCTGGCCGTGCATCGCGTCGAGCAAGGCCTCGGGCACGCGCAGCAAGCCGATCTTGGCGCTTTCGCTTTCGACGAACACCGGCTGCGCAGTCGAAAAACCCGCCAGCGCCTGCCAGACCTGGGTGTCGAAGCACTTTTGCGTCGGTTGCGACTGGCCCGGCATGCCGCCCAGGATGGAGCCGCGGTGGCAGGCCAGGCGTTCGAGGTCGAGCACCTGCGCGCCGGCCTCGCCCAAGGCCTGCAACAAGCGTGTCTTGCCACTGCCCGTGCGCCCGCACAGCACGCAGTAGCTGAACTGCGCCGGTCGCGTGGCCAGGTCAGCGCGCACGCGGGCGCGAAAGGCCTTGTAACCTCCGTGCAGCTGCCCGGTGCGAAAGCCGACCTGGGACAGTACCAGGGCCAGGCTGCCCGAGCGTTGCCCGCCGCGCCAGCAGTACACCAGCGGCCGCCATTCGCGCGGCTTGTCCTGCACCTGCAGGTCGAGGATGTCTGCGATGCGGCGCGAGACCAGCGCCGCGCCCAGCTTGCGCGCCGCCAGCGGCGAGGTCTGCACGTACAGCGTGCCGACGACTTGGCGCTCTTCGTCGTCGAGCACCGGCCAGTTGACGGCGCCCGGCAGGTGATCCTCGGCGAACTCGGCCGGTGAGCGGGCGTCGATGAGGGTGTCGAAACCGGCATCGGGCGCCAGCGCGTCGTCGATGCTGACGGCGTTGGGGGCGCTGGCCATGGTCGGTCAGGCCGGCGGCGCCACGGCATCGAGCAGTTCGCTCTCGATGCGCAGCTGCGCCTTGGGTTGCTGCAGGGCCGGGCCGTTGACGAGGAAGGTGTCCTCGACGCGCTCGCCCAGCGTCGTGACCTTGGCCAGCTGCAGGTTGATCTGGTTGCGCTCGAGCACGCGGGCAATTGAATATAGCAGGCCCGATCGGTCGCTGGCGGTCACCGTGAGCAGCCAGCGCTGCGCGCGTTCGTCAGGGTGCAGCGTGACGCGCGGCACCACCGGGAAGCTACGCACACGGCGCGATACCCGGCCGCGGCCGGGCTCGGGCAGCGGGCCGGTGCTGGCCAGGGCCAGCGCTGCCTGGTTTTCCACCAGCGAGATCAGCGCCCGGTAGCCGGCCACGTCTTCGCTCTCGACGCGGCTGTTGACGACCTGGAAGGTGTCGAGCGCATAGCCGCTGCGCGTGGTGTGTACCTTGGCGTCCTGGATGCTGAAGCCGGCACTGTCGAAGTAGCCGCAGATGCGCGCGAAGAGGTCGGGTCGGTCGGGTGCATAGACCAGCACCTGCAGCCCGTCGCCGGCCGTCGAGGGCCGCGCGCTCACGACCGGGTGCTGGGTCACGATGTGGCGCCAAAGCGAGCGCGCGTGCCAGGCGATGTCACCGGCGTCGTGGCGCGCGAAGTAGCTCACCTCGAGCGTCTTCCACAGCGGCTCTTCGGTACCGGGCAGGGCTGACAGCAGCGCCAGCTTCTGCCGCGCCTCTTGCTTGCGGGCCTCGATCTCGGCGTCGAGGTTGGGCCGCGCGCCGCCCAGCGCGCGCAGCGTCAGCCGGTACAGATCCTCCAGCAGCTTGCCCTTCCAGGCGTTCCAGACCTTGGGCCCGGTGCCGCGAATGTCGGCCACGGTCAGCAGGTACAGTGCGGTCAGGCGCCGTTCGTTGCCCACCAGGCGGGCGAACTTGCCGATCACCTCGGCGTCGCTCAGGTCCTCTTTCTGGGCAATGCGGCTCATCCGCAGGTGGTGCCTGACCAGGAACTCGATCAGCAGGGCGTCGTTGCGCGCAATGCGGTGCTCACGGCAGAAGTGGCGCGCCTCGGTGGCGCCGAGTTCGCTGTGGTCGCCGCCGCGGCCCTTGGCCACGTCGTGGAACAGTGCGGCCACGTACAGCACCCAGGGGGGGTCGAAGGTGCTCGCCAGTTGCGAACAGAACGGGTATTCGTGCGCGTGCTCGGGGATGAAGAAGCGGCGCACGTTGCGCAACACCATCAGGACATGCTGGTCGACCGTGAAGACGTGGAACAGGTCGTGCTGCATGCGCCCGACGATGCGGCGGAAGACCCACAGGTAGCGTCCCAGCACCGAGGTCTCGTTCATCTG
>JANOJJ010000624.1:0-3410 GCA_031408155.1 Rubrivivax sp. | reverse complement strand
GAACACGCGCTTGAGTGTGGCGGCAATCTGCTGCGGCGACCACTTCCAGTCCAACAGCGTCAGCACCACCGACCAGGCCACCCCTTGCACGTCAAGCTTGCGCGACCTGCGCGCCGCCGTACGTCTGGCGGCATGCCTGGTCTGCGCCACTGTGCTGCTGTAGCCTGCATCCGGCGCTGCATTGCGTGAAAGCTCCCGGCTGATCGTCGATGCCGATCGACCCGTTGCGCGACTGATCCAACGCACGCCAACGCCCTGCAGGCGCAGGCTGGCGATCACCACACGCTCTTCTGGCTTGATCTGCTCGTAGCTCCTGCAATCCATCCTGACACCTCATCTGGGGACGAGGTGTTGCAGTTCAAACTTGAGCCCGCGCCCGCTATCTGCAACGGGTACCTGGCCTAGCGCAGCATAAATGATGGTAGTTACGATGTCTACGGCAAGCCCAAGAAGGAGAGCGCTCTTGGCAATCTTGACAGCGCCTGGCCGGACAAGCCACAAATGGATGCCCGCATACGTACCGAACAGGACTGAAAAAGTTGTAATGGCCAGCGAGGATAGGATCGTTGCCTGCAAACCGAGCGAACCAGCAAAGTAGGGTGAGAAAGCAGCATATTCATGGGACATCAGCCAGGCCGATATCGCCGGTCCGATGACTGTCAGCAATAGGCATAGCACGAGAAGCCATCCACGAACGCCTTTTGGTTGTAGCTGTGTCGAGGTGTTTGAGCTGCTGGCGTTCGGGGTGATGAGATCGTTCATCAACGCTTCCTTCAAGGCGATGGGCATAGCCCAACATCGAAGCATTGTGCATGCCGTTCGCTCGGCGCAGGAACGGTGCGACAGACTGCAACCTGCCACGGGTGAGTCTCCGGCTGCGGCGATGGGCGCAAGTGTTGCCCTCTGATGCCTAACGTGGCGCTTACCTGACGACGACGGCGTGGCGACCTGGCCGTGCGGCCGATGATGAACCAAGGCGGTCGCACGGCCAGGGTGCCATGCCGTTGGCGCTCCGGTTGAGCGAATACGTTAGGACTTCCCGCCTTGCGGCCAAGGTGGGTCGGCACCAAGATTGAGTTGCGATATTCAATTCAACCTGAAAAGGAGTAGTCCCATGAGCGAGATTGCACGACTGATGCTGATGATCGTGTGAGTGTGATCAGCCAGTTCGATGGGCCTGTGATCGAGTTTGGTGATGGACTGCGAAGCCATCGCAGAGCGTGATCGGCGGTGGCGCTGCGGCGAACGGCGACATCGCGATCAAGATCGGTGATGTCCATCAAGAGCATGACCAATAGCGCCGGCAGCGGTCAAGCTGGCGGCGCTCGGCGTTGATCGGCGTGGGGCTCAGAACGGCGGGTCGTCGATGTCGGGGATCGGTTCAGAGCCGACCCTGTTGTGCGCCGACCGATCCTCGTAGTAGCGATGGATCTGGTCGCCATAGCGCGCCTCGAACAGATCGAGGAAGTGCCCGATGAAGTCGTGGATCTGGATCACGGCGTCGTCGCTGAGCCGGGGCATCGGGATGGCGACGCTGGCGTGATCGTGTGGGTCGTCAGCCATGGCTGTTCACCGCCGCGCTGCCGCCCGCCGGGGCGCGGGCGCCTCGGGCTGAGCGAAGACCTCGAGGTAGAGCTTCTCGTCGAGCTGAGGCAACTCGCGCTGCGTGGCGGCGGCCAGCAATTCGGCGGCCATCGTGGTGAGGATGCGGTAGTTGCCCGCGGCGTGATCGCACAGCGTGTGACGTAGCGCCGGCGTCATCAAGCTGGCGTTGCCGGCGCCGGCCAGCAGATGGTTCAGCCCCTCGAGAAGTTCTTCGCGGCCGGCATGCCAGGTCTTGGCCGCCAGGGCGAGGAACGCGGCGCCCAACTGCCGCGGCGCGGGCGGCGCGGCCATCAGCGGGCCGATGATCGAAAAGCGCAGGCGCGCCCATCGATCGCGTTCGGGGGGATCGGCAATCGTCTTCAATTGCGAAGGCGCCAGATGCGGCCACACCGGCGGTGCGACTAGACTGGAACCAAGGCTATGGAGCCTCGTCGTGCTCGGCTACAGGCATCTTCTGCGGCGTGCTCAGCCAGCCTCGTGCAGCTTGATCGCCGCGCGCTGCCCACGGCCAACCGTGACCGGGCTGAGGGCATGGCACACGGTGATGGTCTCTGATCTTGGTCGAAAGGAGACTCTCCCACAGCGGTCGTTTGTTCAACGCCGCTGAGGGAGATCTTCTACTGTCCCTCGCACAGCTTGATCAAATCGGGCGCCAGGGACATCAGCATCCGCGGTCGTGCTCAATTGGTGATCGTTCGGCATGGTCAGGCCGCTTGCAGCTGCGGCCCATGGGCAAGCGCGCGAGGCGGCGCCCGGGCCTGCAGACCCAGGTGCGTGAGGACCTTCTCGATCACCGGCTGTTCCAAGATCGACGCCCGCTGCCGCGCTCTTCGGTTCGCGTCGCGTTGACGTTGAGCCAGAACTCGTTGAACGGCCCCAGCGGCCGCCAGCCCACGCTGTCGAACAAGGCGACCTTGCGCACCCCCGCCTGGCCGACAAAACCGCTGTCGTGGCGAAAGCCGGCACCGATGTCTTCCAGCGTGACCGTGCTTTCGCGGTTGTCGGCGTTGTGGTTGAGCTTGACGACCAGCCGGTCGCCATCGACCGCCGGACCGCGCGCCAGGCCACGCCCGTTGGGATGGGCCGTCGTACGGGCGTGCAGCCATTGCGCGCGCAGCCGCCAGGTGTCGCTCAACTGCAGGCCCACATCGGGGCCGAGCACGGTGTTCTCGCCGCTGTCGCGTTCATAGCGCCGATTGGCCAGCACACCACCCCATTGCAGCGCACCTTCGTCGCTGCGCCCGCGCGCAGCCACTGTGCGCGAGGCCGGTTGTTCGGCCACCCCGGTGCCATAGGGGCCTGGCAGCAGCACCAGGCCGCCGCCGCGGTCGTCGACCAGCAACGCACTGCCGGCCAGCCGGCTGCCGCGCCAGGTGGCGCGCAGGCCGGCGCGCGGCGCGCTGAAGCTGCGGGTGTAGAAGGCCTGGGTGGGCGTGCGCAAGAGGTCGGCCGACTCGAAGAAGAACGGCCGCTTCTCGGCGATCTCCAAAGCAAAGCGCGTGTTGCCTGAAAGCTGCAGCACGTCCAGCGCGACCTGCGAGAAGTCGGGGTTCAGCGTGGCATCCACCACCAGTTCGGCGCGTGGGCGCCACTTGATGTCCAGGCTGGCATCGGCCGCCCGCTCCCGTCAGCTGGAACCATCGGCCGCACGGTCGCGACCACTGCGCAAGGTCAGACTCGGGCGCAAGGTCAGAAACGTCTGCTCGGCCGGTAACTGAACGCCCTGCAGCGGCTGCATCGTGTCGATGAAACTCGCCGCTTCACGCGGGATCAGCACCGAAGAGACCAGGTGGAAGTTCTCGCGC
>JANOJJ010000605.1:0-3307 GCA_031408155.1 Rubrivivax sp. | reverse complement strand
GCTCGAACGGTTCGGCCGCGTCGACGAAGCGTGCGCCGCCGGCAGCACAGTCGGGCCGGCCTGCCGCGAAGCGGTCTTCGATCACCCAGTCCATGAAGGGCTCGCCAACCACCGGCAACACGTCGTGCAGACCGAGTGCCGCGGCCACTTGCGCGCGGTCGGCATCGGTGCAGCGCTGCACGATGCGGTCGACCATGCTGTGCGGAAAGCTGCAGTGCTTGTCGATCCAGCCGTCGAGCCCGTCTTCAAGCGCCGTGGCCAGCGCCAGCACCACGCGGCGCAGCGTCTGGCCGTTGGCCGGCAGGTTGTCGCAACTCAGCAGCGTGACGCCGCCCTGCCCGGCCGCCCGACGCCGTTGCAGCGCGCGCACGATGAAGCCCGGCGCGCTGCGCGGCAGTGCCTGCGCGCGGTCGTGTTCGATGTCGGGATGGTCCAGCCGCAGCATGCCGCTGGCCGGGTCGTGGCAGTAGCCCTTTTCAGTCACCGTCAGGCTGACGATGCGGGTCGACGGCGCCGCCAGCCGCTGCAGCACCGCGGCCGGGTCTTGCGGCGCGACCAGCACGCCGAGCAGGCTGCCCACCACCTGCAGCGTCGAACCCTGCTCGTCGCGCAGGGCCAGCGTGTACAGGCCCTGCTGCGGCTGCAATGCGTCGCGCGTGTCAGGCCGGCGCAGCGACACGCCGAGCACGCCCCAGCGCTGGTCATCGGTCGCCGCGATGGCGGCGTCGGTGATCGGCAGCAGGTGCGCGCGGGCGAAGGCACCGATGCCCAGATGCACGATGCCAGGCTCGAGCCGGCTGCGGTCGAAGCCTGGCCGGCCAACGGCGGCCGGCAGCGCCTGCAGGGTGTGGGGATGCAGTCGATTCACCTCGGCCGCGCTCACCAGTGCCACAAGGTGCCGTCGTGCTGCTGGCGGTTGACCGGCAGGTAGGCGCGCCGGTACGGGAACTTCAAAGCCAGTGTCTCGTCGATCTCGACCCCATGGCCCGGCACCTCGCCCGGGTGCATGTAGCCGCGCTCGAAGCGGTACGCGTGCGGAAAGACCGCGTCGGTCTCGGCACTGTGCGGCATGTGCTCCTGGATGCCGAAGTTGGGCACCCACAGGTCGAAGTGCAGCGCCGCGCCCATGCACACCGGCGACAGGTCGGTGGCACCGTGGCAGCCGGTGCGCACCTGGTACAGCGCGGCCAGATCGGCGATGCGGCGCAGGTGGGTGATGCCGCCGGCGTGCACGACGGTGGCGCGGATGTAGTCGATCAACTGGCGCTCGATCAGGCCCTTGCAGTCCCACAGGGTGTTGAAGACCTCGCCCACTGCCAGCGGCGTGGTGCTGTGCTGGCGGATCAGGGCAAAGGCGTCCTGGTTTTCGGCCGGCGTGGCGTCTTCCAGCCAGAACAGGCGAAAGGGTTCCAGGTCGCGCGCCAGGCGCGCCGCCTCGATCGGCGTCAGGCGGTGGTGCACGTCGTGCAGCAGGTGCACGTCGTCGCCAACCGCACGCCGAACGGCGTCGAACAGCAGCGGCACTTGGCGCAGGTACTTCTCGCTCGACCAGGCGTGTTCGCTCGGCAGGGCGGCATCGGCCGGCTCGTAAGGCGCGTCACCGTTGGTCACGCCGTAGACCTTGGCCAGGCCGGGCACCCCGCATTGCGCGCGGATGGCCTCGTAGCCCGCCTCGCGCAGGCGCAGCACCTCGTCCACGGTGTGCTCGATGTCGCGGCCGTTGGCATGCGCGTAGACCAGCACCCGTTCGCGGCTGGCGCCGCCCAGCAGCTGGTACAGCGGCAGTCCGGCCACCTTGGCCTTGAGGTCCCACAGCGCGGTGTCGACAGCCGCGATGGCAGACATGGTCACCGGGCCCCGCCGCCAGTAAGCACCCCGGTAGAGGTACTGCCAGGTGTCCTCGATGCGGTGCGCATCACGCCCGATCAGGCACGGGACGACGTGGTCGTTCAGGTAGCTCGCCACCGCCAGCTCGCGCCCGTTGAGCGTGGCGTCGCCCAGCCCGGTCAGGCCCTGGTCGGTCTCGATCTTCAGGCTTACGAAGTTACGGCCGGGGCAACAGACGATGACGCGGGCAGCAGTGATCTTCATACAGGGGTCGATTTGGCCAAGTGGTCAGGCCAAGTGGTCAGGCCAATTCTGGCGGATCGGGTGTACCACCAGCATCGGCAAAGTCCCTGACCCTGCCTGGCGCAGGACCGCTTCCGTCCTGCGCTCGCATGCTGCACTTGCAAACAGCGCCTTCCTCAACGAGGTCGACCCTGCGATGCCCGCTGAAACCGATGCCGCAGCAGCCTGGGATTCGTTCGTGGCGGGCAACCGCCTGCGTGCGCCGCGCGAGTTGCTGCGCCGCACGCTTGGTGCGTTCGAACTGGACGGTCGCGCGCCAGGCATTGCGGTCGACCTGGGCTGCGGTTCGGGGCCCGACAGCGTGGAGCTGCTGCGCCGCGGCTGGACCGTGCACGCCGTGGACACCAACCGGGTCGGGCTCGAGCTGCTGCGCGATGGCGTGCCGGGTGACGCCCAGGCCCGCCTGTACACGCACCGACAGCCGTTGCAGGACTTCGACTTTCCGCGCTGCGATCTGGTCTGGTCGAGCTGGGCCCTGCCCTATTGCCCGGTCGAGCGCTGGCCGGCGTTCTGGCAGGCGCTGCGCGCTTCGCTGCAGCCGGGCGGACGCGTGGCCGGTGACCTGTTCGGGCCGTCGCATGCGTGGGCCGGCGAGCCGGGCCTGTTCATCATCAGCCAAGCCGACCTGCGCCTGGCCCTGCACGGGCTGGACCTCGAAGCGTTCGACATCGAGGACGGCTTTCGCCCTTCAGCCGGTCAGATGACGCGCTGGCATGCGTTCGGCGTCTCGGCTCGCCAGCCTGCGGGCGCCTGATCGCGCGCGGGGCCTATTCCTCTACCGCGCTGACGACCAGCCGCAAGCGCAGCGCATGCTGCACGTCGGTCAGCGCCTGGATGCGCAGCGCCTCACCCACCGGCACGCGGCGGCGCTGGCGCCAGTCGAGCGTGTCTTCGCCAGCACGCGCGGTGGACAAGCGACGGGTCCATTCCTGCGCGCCGTTGACCAGCACGCGCAGGCCGTGCTGCGGCTCGCGGCCGGCGCCGGCCTTGACGACGAAACGCACGTCTATTTCGAAGACACGCTCACGGCTGGCATGCGGCGGCACGTCCAGGCGTGCAATGGCGCGGTCACCGGCGTCGACGCGCCAGCGTTCAGGGCTGCTCATCGCTGCAGTGTGCCCGAGCCAGCCAGCCGCTTGCACACGGACGGTGCGTCTGCGGCGTCGGCGTCGGCGTC
>JANOJJ010000092.1:0-2086 GCA_031408155.1 Rubrivivax sp. | reverse complement strand
CTCAACAAGGCCGACCTGGCTGATCCCGCAGCAACCAGGGCCTGGCTGGATTTCTACAATCAGCAGAAGGGCGTCAAGGCGGTCGCGCTGTGGACGACGAGCAGTGGCAGCGCTTCATGCAGGACCCCGTGCGTTTTTTGGGCGGGGAGCGCATCGTGCACTTCCGGCCGGACTATGGCTCGATCACCCGCTTGCAGGTCCGTGATGCGCGGGCCTTCGGCGTGGTCAGCGTCAACGAAGGCGGCCACCATGCGTGGCCGGACGTGCAGGCAGCATGAACACCATTGCCGACGACGCCACCCTGGCTCAACAGATTGCGGTCTACCTCACGCAACAAGTGGGGCACCCCGTTCAGGTGCGGGCCGTCACCCGCTTTGCGGTCGGATTCTCCTGGCTGACCTATGCCGTGCCAGTGACCGGCTTGCGCGGCGCGGACGATCGTCAGGAGCTGATCCTTCGATTGGGCCCGGACTACGGGCTGTTCGCGCCCTACCAGGCGGCGCCGCAGGTGCTGGCCATGCAATCGCTGGAGGGCACGGCGGTGCCGTTGCCGCGCGTGTTCTGGAACAGCGAAGATGCATCGATCCTTGGCGCGCCCTTCATGTTCTGTGAAAAGGTGAGTGGGGCTGCCGTCGTGCCGTGGGTGTCGGCCAACCAACCTGGCCTGGCCGAGGACTACCGCAGGCGCCTGGGCGAACAGTTCATCGACGCGCTCGCGGCGCTGCACTGCGTGCACTGGCAGGATCGGCCGATCGCCGCGATGGCCCATGGCATCACGGCCGAGAACGCCGCTCGACTCAACGTCGAATACTGGGAGTCGCAGATCGCACGCTGGGCGATGCGACCCTTCCCGCTGGCGGATTGGGGTGTCCGCTGGCTCAAGGCCCATGCGCCCGTGGCCCCCCGCGTGGCCATCGTGCACGGTGACTACCGCACCGGCAATTTCCTCGAAGAGGGCGGGCGCATCACGTCCATCCTCGACTGGGAACTGGTGCACCTGGGCGACCCGCACGAGGACCTGGGCTGGGCCAGCCTGCCGATGTACATGGGCGGCAGCAAGCTGATCTGCCGCCTGGCCGAGCCGGCCTGGTTCTATCAACGCTATGGCCAGCAGGCGGGCTTCGACGTCAGCCTGGCCTCGGTGCGCTACTACCAGGCGTTGTCGCTGCTCAAGCTGGCCGCGACCCACATGGCGGCGGCGCGCTGTTTCGAGGAGGGTCGCTTCAACGACATGCGCATGCCTGCGATGGGCAGCCAGATCGCGACCTGCCTGCGACAGATGGAAAAAGCCATAGAAAGCAAGTGAGCCAGACAGCATGAACAACTCCTTCGCTCGCCTCATCGATGGCATGTGCGCGACGCTGCGCGCCGAAGTGCTGACCCGCCTGGACGACGAGTTCGCGCGCGGGCAGGTGTTTGGCGTGATCAACGTGCTGAACACCTTCAAGGCGCGAGCCGACTGGTCTGCCGGCTTTCTGCTGCAGCAGATCGCTGCGCAACAGGCCGCATTGAACGCTGTGGCGGCCTTGCTCGAGGACGCGCCGGCAGCGCCGGTCGACGCAACCGCTGCCGTGCCGCAGGCGACCCCGATCGCCGACCTGCTGGCCTTGCGCGACGAAGGCAACAGCCACATCGCCGAGTTGCTGGACTGGCTGCACGAGCAGCGAGAGCGGCTCGCACCCGAGACCGCGTCCGAGGCTGAACGGCTGTTGCGCGAAGCCATGCGCCGCGAGATTCAGATCGAGCTGAAACATTCGCCGCGGCCGCTGTTTGCCGAGATGTCGAGCGGCGCGGAGTCTTGAAAGCACCGCGTCCGAGACCCTGCGCCACGGCTGCTGTGCTGGCGTGGCACGGCAGCTGTGACCGCTGGTCGATGGCATCGGCTGTGCGCTCGACAGGGCCCTGCGTCAGGTCCGGGAAGATGCCTGGATTGTCCGTACGTTAGTGTACTAATAGGCGGTCGCCTGTGGCGATCGAGAAGCTGCCACCTTTCGCGGCGCCCAAGCTTGGCGTGAGCATCTCGCCCCAGGGCCGGCTGATCCTGCCGCACCTTACGGTGCAGGACAACCTGCTGCTCGGCGCGGCC
>JANOJJ010000689.1:0-5687 GCA_031408155.1 Rubrivivax sp. | reverse complement strand
GTCGACGACGAACAGGCGCTGGGCCGGCCTGTCGCCCTGATCGACGGTGCCGCCGGGCAAGCCGCAGCACTGCCCTATGCGGGCAAGCTGTCGATCCTCGGGCGTGCGATCACCAACCTGATCGACAACGCGGTGGCGCATGGCCAGGCGGTCACGGTGCAGGTCCACGACTCGGCCGACGCGCTGCAGGTGGTGATCGAGGCCGACGGCCCCGGCATCCCGGCGGCCGACCTGGCGCGTGTGACCGAGCCCACCGTGCGCCTGGACCGCGCACGCCGCATGGACACCGGCGGCGTCGACATGGGACTTGCGATCGTGCGTGATGCCGCGGCCTACCACGGGGGCCAGTCGGCGCTCGGCTACCGCGACGGCGGCGGCTTGCGCGCCACGCTGGTGTTGCCGCGGCAGCGCGCCGTGCGGTGACCTGGCGCAGGAACGGCCAACGCGGGCCAACACGGGCCAGCGCAGGCCAGCGTTCAGACGAAGCGCGCGATCTGCGCGATGTCTTCGGGAAACAATTGCCCGGCCTCGGCCATCAGCAGCCGGCCGTCGCGGCCGCGCACATAGGTCACCGGCAGGCCCTTGGGTTTGGGCAGCGTCCTGGCCACCGCGGGACTGACCCAGCCCGACGCAAAGGTGTAGCCGCGCTTGGCGAGGTAGGCTGCGGCGTCCCCGGGTTTCTTGTCGACCGACAGGCCCAGCATGCGCAGGCCGCGGCTGCGCTGCGCCAGCCAGAGCTTGTCCATCAACGGCGACTGCACGGCGCAGAACGGACACCAGCTGGCCCACCAATAGATGACGATCACCTGGCCCTGCGCCGACGCCGGGGCAAACATGCTGCCGTCGAGCATGGGCACCGCGGGCAGTTCGATCGCGCTGCCGGCTGCCGGTGTTGCGGCGGCCCTCTCATCGCCGGGCGGCGGCTGTTGCCCGCTGGACCACGCTGCACCAGCGCAGGCGACCGTGCCGGCCGAGAGTCGGGCCAGCAACTGGCGGCGATGGTGGTCAGTCATGGTGTCGGTCCAGCGCGGGCTGATCAGGTCGATGCGTGCGATTGTGGCCGCGCTGTCGCACAGCGTGATCACGATCGACAGCGGCGGGGCATCGCTGGCGCTGAACTCGTGCCGGCTCTGGCTGCGGCAGCGGCCGATGTCGACAGCGGCCTGGAGCAGTACGTCCAGCGCCAGCGCTTTGATGCGGCCGCAGGCTAAGCTGCCGGCGCCGGGTCTGAATGACGTGGATGGGTCACGCGGGTGCGGTTCAACCCGAAAGCGCGCTTGATCCTCCGATCCGCGTCGATGCGCTTTACAGCCAGTCGCAGGACAGTTGCAGGCTCGACGGGTCGACGGTTGATTCGAGGGCGGTTTTTTCTTCTGGTGCGAATCGTGCTGTCGTCCCGCGCAAGCCCTTGCCGGGTGGCGCACGAGGAGATTGCGATGGGCACGATCAGACGTGGAATCCTGCTTGCAGTCGGATTGGTGGCCTCGGCCGCCTGTCTGTCGGCGCCCAGCTACCTGCCGGGCCTTTCGCCGTCAGCTGCCTCGTCGGGCTTGACCTTCGGCACTCACCTGATCAGCGGGCCGCAAACGTCAGTGGCAGGCGTCGGCGGCGCTGGATTCAGCGCATCGGGCAGCGTGCTCGACGGTGGCCGGACTTTTACCTTCGACCGGGGTGCCCAGCCTGACCTTACAGACGGCATCGCGGTGCGCGGCGATCCGGGCTTTGCGATGCTGATCTGGGACATGGGCAGCGCTTTCGACAGCATGCGCCTGTATACCCATCAGGATCACTTCAGCGGCGGGCCGATCACCGACAACTTCGTCGCCCAGGACGTCATGGAGTACAGCGTCTGGGGCAGCAACGACGGCGATAATTTCGAACTTCTCTCTGACGTGACCGGGTTTGCCCTTGCCGGAGGCGGCGCCGGCTTGCCCACCTACACCTTCGCAGGAACCGAGCCAACGGTGGTGTATCGCGGTGGCAGCAGCGAGTTCGGCGTGATCAACGCCTACACGCGCGAGTACGTGTTCAGCCAGGCCTATCGCTATTACGGCATCCGCACGAGTCAGGTTTCGCTGACCATTCCCGGCGGCGGCACCGATGCCGATCCGGAAATCGACACCATTGCCGCCTTCGATGCTGCGTCGCGGTGCACGATCAGCCCGAACGATCCCAGTTGCCGTGACGTGGTCACCCAATTGCCCGAGCCGATGAACTTGGCCCTCGTGGCATTCGGTCTGCTGGCGCTTGCATGGCAGTCCGGCGCGAAGCGCCGGCGCGCGGACTGATCGGCTGCACCACGAAGGGGCGCGGCCTGGCTAACGGAGGGTTTGGCAGGTTCGGCAGGTTCGGCGGCAGGATCAAACCCGGGCCGGCCAGAACACGATCGTTGGCCGCTCAGTGGCAGGCCCGCCAGGATCCAGACGCCGCGCTGCCGTGGGCGGTCAACCCGGCACTCATCGCCGTGCCGGCAGCATCGCCCCGGCTGCAAGACGCTGAGCCCGACCCCGATCCCGACCCCGATCCTTCGGTCCTCTTCCGGCGACCGGTCGCAGCGGCGGGAGTGCGGACTCGTTGCACCTGGATCGACCCCACATGCTGCCTGTTCGCGCCCTGATCTTCGACGTCTTCGGCACCCTGGTCGACTGGCATGGCTCGATCGCACGCGAGGTGCAGCAGATTCTCGGTCCGCGGGTGCCCGACGCGGCGGGATTTGCGATCGCCTGGCGTGCGCAGTACCAGCCGGCGATGGAGGCGGTGCGCAGTGGCGCCTTGCCTTTTTCGAAGCTCGACGTGCTCCACCGTTACAACCTCGACCGCGTGCTGGCCGACCTGGGCTTGCACGACGTGGGCGAAGTCACGCGCGTTCAGCTCAACCAGGCCTGGCACCGCCTGGACGCCTGGCCCGACGTGGCGCCGGGCTTGCAGCGGCTGCGCGAGCGCTTTCGCATCGCGCCCTGTTCCAACGGCAACATCTCGCTGATGGTCGACCTCGCGCGGCGCAATGGGCTGCCGTGGGACGCGATCCTCGGCGCCGAGCTGGCGCGCGACTACAAGCCCAAGCCCGAGGTCTACCTGTCGGCTGCCGCGGCGTTCGACTGTGCGCCGGCCGAGGTACTGATGGTGGCGGCGCATTCGTCGGACCTGGCCGCGGCGGCGGCCTGCGGGCTGCGCACCGCGCACATCGCCAGGCCCGACGAACACGGCCCCGGCAACGGCGAACAGCGCGCCAGCGTGCCGGTGGACCTGCAGGCGCAGAGCCTGCTCGACCTGGCCGCGCAGCTGGGTGCCTGACGCGACGCGTTTTACCTCCGACACGGGTCGATACACAGTCGTTCGCGCAAAGTCGCCGTGTCGTCACAAGGTTCGGATAAGGTCGGCTGCTGAGACTTCTTGCACAACCTTGCCCATGAGCCACGAGCCCCCTCCAACACCGCCAGCCAGCGCCATGGCGGTGCATAGCAGCGTCGCCCGACTGGTGGCGCGGCTCTACAGCCAGGCCGCTCCGGCGGCGCGTGCCCGGCTGTTGGCGCAACTGCTGCGCCCGGTCGGCCCGCTGGCCCTGGTCGCCATTGCCGCCGGCGCCTTCGGCCGCCTGTTGCCGGCGTCGCGCTGGGAAGGTGCCCGCGTGACGCTGGACGAGGCGCAGCGCTTCAATGTCCAGCAAGTGTATGAGCTCGCGCGTTATGTCGAGCAGAAGAGCCCCGAGCTGCTGCTGCAGCTGCCGCAACTGGTGGCCGACCCGCGGTTGTGGTTCGGCAGTGCCACTGGCGCCCTGCTGCTGATGCTGCTGCGCGCGCGCATGCATCGCCGCTGAACTGGCGGGCCGTCGCTCGCGTGCGCCTCAGGTCCCCAGCCAAGTCTCGCGGACGCGCGCGATGCACGAAGGTGCGACGTCTCGGCCATACTGCGCGCTTTGCTGATCGCGGGAGAACCTGATGCCCACCGCTCGCTCCGTTGGCGCGTTGCGCGCCGCCTTCGCCGCCTGTGCCGGCTTGTGCCTGTGGTTCGTGGTCGGCCTGGCCGCGGCGCAGACGGCGTCACCGAATAACGGCCCCTTTCGCACCATCAGCGAAGGCGGGGTCGACAAGGTGATGCTCGAAGGCCACGACGCGGTGGCCTATTTCACGCGCAACGACGCGGTCAAGGGCGACCCGGCGCTCATGCTCGAGCACCTGGGCGTGGTCTGGCGCTTTGCCAGCGTCGAGAACAAAGCCACCTTCGCCAAGTCACCCGACAAGTACCTGCCGCAGTTCGGCGGTTATTGCAGCAACGGCATCAACTACGGCATTCCCTGGGGTGGCGGTGGCGGCCCCAACACCTGGCGCATCTACCGCGGCAAGCTCCATGTCTTTGGCGGTCAGTCGTCGCGCGACCACTTCGAGATCGACACCGAACGCAACCTCGAGCTGGCTCACAAGTACTGGAACGAGGAAGTGGCCGATTCGTGGGCGCTGGGCCAGCGCTGGAAGCGGCTGATCTTGCGCGTGCCGCACTACAAGACCGGCAAGCAGCTCGACGATGAACTGGCCGCCGGCCTGGCCGCCAAGACCTTGCCGGTGATGCCCGGCGCGCCGCAGGTCGTGCCACGCAACTGAACCCCTGCTGTCGCCGGCGGCGCAGCGAAGCAGGCCCGGCACCTACCGTCCAAGGACGCCCATGAGCGACTTCATCCTGCATGGCAACCCCGGCTGGGGTTCGGCCATTGTCGAGGCCCAGCTGGCCTGGTACGGCTTGCCGTTCCAGTTCGAGGCCTGCGGCGACCTGTTCGAATCGACCGCCGCACGCGAGCGCCTGCGGCCGCTCAACCCGCTGGCGCAGGTGCCCACCCTGGTGCTGCCCGACGGCCAGGTGATGACCGAGAGCGCGGCCATCACGCTGCACCTGGCCGATCTGTGCGCGCGCGACGACCTGGTGCCCGCGGCGACAGCGCGCGAACGCGCCGCCTTCCTGCGCTGGCTGGTGTTTCTGGTCGCCAACGTCTACCCGACCTTCACCTATGCCGACGACCCGCAACGCTTTGTCAAGCACGACGCTGCGGCGCAGGCCTTCCGCGCCGAGGTCGACGCCTATGCGCAGCGCCTGTGGCAGGCCGTCGAAGCCGCGGCCGGCACGCCCTGGTTCCTGGGCGAACGGCTGTCGGCGATCGACCTCTACCTGGCCGTGATGACGCGCTGGCGGCCACGGCGCGACTGGTTTGCCGCGCACGCGCCGCGCGTGCTGGCCGCCGCGCTGTGCGCGAGCGAGCTACCGGCGTTGGCGCCGGTACTGGCGCGCAACTTTCCGGCCGCGGCTTGATTCCCTGATCGACCCATCGGTGGCCAGCAAGTCAGGCTGGAAGGACGTCAGGAACGGGGCGTGCAGCGAGCGCTGACCTGATGATCCACTGCGGCGGCACCCGAGCGTCTGCCGGTAGCTGACATTGGCCGTTATGCAGCGCGATCCACAGCGGCCACGAACTGCCGCTCTGCGCTTGCCGACTGGCCGGCTGGTCGACGTGAGCGCAAGTCGCCGACATGCGCAAATTGAAGTGCCAACAGGTGCTGCACCTATGCAAAGCAGTCAATCAGGCAGCGGCGTGTTGTTGCAGGTTTCAATCACGTAGAGGAACTCGGCCTCGCGGTCGATGAAGCGCAGGATCAACCAGGGGCAGGCGATGCGATCGATCTTCGGGCGCTCGCGAGTGA
>JANOJJ010000505.1:0-1803 GCA_031408155.1 Rubrivivax sp. | reverse complement strand
GCCGCGCAGGTGGAACGGTTGCCGTCTCATCACAAGGATCCATTCGACCGCCTCTTGGTGACACAAGCGATGAACGAGCCCTTGCTCCTGTTGACGGCCGACCGTGCGGTTGGCACTTACGGCGACATCGTGCGCATGGTTTGAAGGCACGTTCGGCTTGGCCATCACCGTCGGAGTTTTGTGAAGTCACCTGCTGCTGCAAACGACAACCGCCCCCTGGTCGTCCACATCGTCTACCGCTTCGACGTCGGCGGCCTCGAAAACGGCGTCGTCAACCTGATCAACCGCATGACCGGCTGGCGCCATGTGGTGGTGGCGCTGACCGAGGCGGTGCCCGCGTTCTGCGCCCGCGTGCAGCGCGACGATGTGCGGTTCATCTCGTTGCACCAGCCGCCAGGCCACGGCTACCGGACCTATCCGGCGTTGTTGCGCATCCTGCGCGAACTGCAGCCGAAAGTGGTGCACACGCGCAACCTGGCCGCGCTCGAGATGCAGGTGGCCGCCTGGTGGGTCGGGGTGCCCCTGCGCATACACGGTGAGCACGGCCGTGACGCTGACGACCCCGACGGCCGCAGCCGCAAGCACCAGTGGCTGCGGCGGCTGTACCGGCCCTTTGTGCACCACTACGTCACCTTGTCGCGTGATCTGGACGCTTACCTGGTCGACGCGCTGGGCTTCAGCCGCCGTGCCGTCACCCAGATCGTCAACGGCGTCGACATCGACCGCTTTGCCCCCGCGGCCCCGCCACGCCGCCCGCCCGGCTGCCCCTTCACCGCGCCGGGCTTGTGCGTCGTGGGCACCGTAGGCCGCATGCAGACCGTCAAGGCGCAGCCGTTGCTGGCACGGGCTTTCGTCACCGCCCTGGAGCGCCCGCCCGACCTGCAAGCCCGTCTGCGCTTGGTGATGGTGGGCGACGGGTCCTTGCGCGCCGAGTGCGAGCAGGTGCTGCAGCAGGCCGGGCTGAGCGAACTGGCCTGGCTGCCCGGCGAGCGCAGCGACGTGCCGGCGGTGATGCAGGGGCTGGACCTGTTCGTGCTGCCGTCGCTGGCCGAAGGCATCTCCAACACCATCCTCGAGGCCATGGCCTGCGCGTTGCCGGTGGTGGCCACCGACGTCGGCGGCAATGGCGACCTGGTGGAAGAAGGCCGCACCGGCCAGATCGTGCCGGCCGGCGACGTGTCAGCGCTGGCCGACGCCTTGTGCCGCTGGGCCGATGACGATGCCGGCCGTCGTGCGGCGGGGGCGGCGGGCCGCGCGCGGGTGGAGGCCAAGTTCAGTTTGCCGGCGATGGTGGCCGCCTATGCGGCCTTGTACGAGGCCCGATGGCGCGACCTGCAGCTGCCGATCGGTCGATGAGCAGAGCTCGAGCCGGCTCGGCGACGCTGGGGGCACTGGCACCCCCGCACCGGGTTGCGCACTGGCACGTGGTCCGGTGGGTAGAGGTGCTTTGTACTGATAGATAATGACGCAAAGGATAGTTTTGTAATAGCCTATGCGCATGCCAAAAACCGCTCGTGCCCTTCTTCAGCTTCCGCCAGCCACGGCCAGCGCCATCGAAAAGCTGGGCGCCGACTTGGCGGTGGCTCGCTTGCGCCGCAAGGAGTCATTGCGGTCCTGGGCTCAGCGCTTGGGCGTTACCGTGTCCACGCTCCAGCGGCTCGAGGCCGGTGACCCGTCCGTTGTGTAGGGCTGAACCGCCTCCTGCACCTTCTGCGCGCCGCGCTCGACCTCGCGGTCGAACTGTCCGGCAAGCGCGCCCATCAGCTGCTCGCGCATGAGGTGCACCTTCCGCCGCAGTTCGGC
>JANOJJ010000442.1:0-1884 GCA_031408155.1 Rubrivivax sp. | reverse complement strand
TGTGCGCCGACTCGGTCATGCGGCCGCGTCGGCGGAGGTGAGCAGCGCTGAGCGGAGAGTGCGGCCGAATCTATCGGCACACAGACCCGCGCCCGCGGCGCCAGTTGTCACATGAGACTCCGTGCGTGACGGGCGGGGTCCTCGGCACCGGCTTCCATGAGAAGGCCATATCCGTCAAGTGCCGGAGTGCCTCCTTTCGAGCGCCGACGTGACGGCGCGGTGCGACGACCGAGACCAGCGTTCCGCCCTGCTTCCATCCGCACTCCGGGGAGAGGTGTCTCCCGTGGTGCATGTTGGGGTCCGTCCCATCCAGGTGCTGCCATCTTCGCTTCGGGCTTGTCGGCATGTGCCGGCAGCGGCCAGCCGGTGCGTCGCAGTCACCCGGACGAGGCGGTTTGCTGAGTGTCTCGAGCGTTTCATCGCGTGTCACGGCGGTACTGCCGTCGTGAGGGGTGTGGCTTGGAATTGAGGGTCAGGCCGCCTGGTCCGTTGAGGCCAGCTGGTTCGCGGCACGCAGCGGCTGGTAGACCTCGCCGGTGACCCACAGCCGGTGCAGCAGCACCGCGAGCTTGCGCGCCACCGCCACCACGGCGCGCTTGCGCGCGTTCTTTGCGCCACCCTGCAAGCGGGCGCGGCCAAAGCGTTGCAGGTCCGTGTCCGGACCGCGCGACAGGATGTAGTGGGACGCCAGCACCAGCAGCCGACGCAGATCCTTGTCGCCGGCCTTGGTGATCCCCAGCTGCGGGTCGCGCTCCCCGGACGACCGGCGCTTGGGCGCGAGGCCCAGGTACGGGCCCACTTCGCGACTGCGCTTGAAGCGCCCGGGATCATCGAGCGTCAGCACGAAGCGGGTCGACAGCAGTGGCCCCACGCCCTTGACCTGGCGCCCGGTCGCCGCCTCCGGGTGGCGCTGCTTCCCCAGCTCCTCCACCTGGCGATCCAGGGCACGGATCGACTGCGTGAGCGCGCCGATCAGCTCGATCAGCGGCGTCAGCGCCGGCAGCAGATCCGACGGAATCGTGCCCAGCACCTTCTTCGGGAAGACCTCGGCGCCGCAGCTCGGCAGACGCACGCCAAAGGGCTTGCACAGCCCGCGGGCCCCGTTGATCAGCGTCGTGCGCTGCGCCACCAGCAGGTCCCGTGCACGCAGCAGCGTCAGGTGCGCTTGCTTGTCCCGCGGGCGCACGTGGATCGGCGAGAGCAGCGAGAGGTCCACGCGCCCCAGCCGCGCCAGCAGCTCGGCGTCGCCGCGGTCGGTCTTGTTGAGGCTGTGCGTGATCAGCGCCAGCTTGCGCGGCTGCACCACCAAGGCCTCGTGACCCAGCTCCTTGAGCAGCCAGTACATCCACGGCGAGTGGGTCCCCGCCTCGAGCACGATCCGCGCCCGACTCTCCGTGCGGAAACGCGCAGCGAACGCCTCCGGCGTCGTGCGCAGCGACTCCCGCTTGAGCGCGCCGTCTGCCGAGATTCGGCACAGCTCCGTGGTCCGATCGGAAACGTCCAGTCCAAACGTGACGCTCAGCAACTCTTCGTTACGATCTGACATGCCAGCCTCCCTGAGAGTTTGGGCCAACGAGCCCGAAAGAAACCTGCAGACCTCACGGTACTGCGACGACTCGACGGGAGGCTGGCCTTCTCATCCCATCTTCGCTGGCGCGCGTGCAGGTGCTGCTCGCGGCGGTGCTGTTCTCGACGGGTGGCGCGGCGATCAAGGCCATAGACCTTTCGAGCTGGCAGGTGGCCTCCATGCGCTCGGGGATCGCGGCGCTGGCGCTGCTGCTTTTTGCGCGCGAGGCGCGCAGGGGGCTCTCGCTGCGCCGCGGCATCCCGGCGCGCACATGGGCCGTCGGCCTCGCCTATGCGGCGACCGTGCTGCTGTTCGTG
>JANOJJ010000431.1:0-2540 GCA_031408155.1 Rubrivivax sp. | reverse complement strand
GCTCGAAGCGGAACGCGGCGACGTCGGCAAAGGTGAACTTGCCCAGGTTGCGCAGCCGCTCGGCCATCAAGAAGGTGATGACGGGCCAGCCGACCAGAAAGCCGATCGAATAGATCAAGCCGTCGAAACCGCTGGCCATCACCGCTGCCGAGATGCCCAGGAAAGAGGCCGCGGACATGTAGTCACCGGCGATCGCCAGGCCGTTCTGGAAGCCCGTGATGCCGCCGCCGGCCGTGTAGAAGTCGGCCGCGCTCTTGGTCTTGGACGCGGCCCACTTGGTGATGAAGAGCGTGGCCACCACGAAGGTGCCGAACATGCCGATGGCGGTCCAGTTGGTGGCCTGCTTCTGTGCCTGGCCGAGGTCGGCACCAGCCGACCAGGCGGCCAACGAGACGCCGAACAGCGCGGCCAGTGTCAGCCACTGACGCGCCGACGGCAGCGACGAAGAAAGGAGTCGAGTCATTTCAGAACCGCCTTCGAAACGGCTTCAGCCAGCTCGTCGAACTCGCTGTTGGCGCGGTTGACGTAGTAGGCGGTGATCACCACCGTGAAGACGATGACGCCGAAGCCGATGGGAATACCCATCGTCATCACGCCTTCGCCCAGACGCTGCGACAGGAACGGCTTGTTGAAGGCCACGAGCAGGATGAAGCCGTAATACACGACCATCATCGCCAGCGTGAGCCACCAGCCGAAACTGGTGCGCTTGGCCTTCAGCTCCTGGTACTTGGGATGAGCAGCGATGCGCTGCACCAAGTCGGATTGCATGGGTTTGACTCCTCGAAAGGGTTGCGGTGCGATAGCGGTTGTACAGCACCCTGGCGTGCATCTTTCGGCCAGGCACTGACCTGCCTCTGACGCGTAACCAACGGGGGCTGACAGGCCCACCGTTGTCGTAGGTAGGGTCCGGCGAGAGTAAGGGTAAACCCAGGTCGATTAGTTGCGGCGACAGCAGCCGGACAGGCCCTGTTGCAGGGCCGTGTGGTCGGCACGGCCGCAGGTTTGGGCTTCGCTCGAACACGGTGCATGGCCCGACGGATACAGCCAGGCCGGTCCGTTGACTCAGATCAGCACTCTGCGCCGTGGCTCCGTGTAAACCCTAAGCATGATCAGGGCTGCGTCGATATCGGAATAGAACGATCGGCGAGGCTCTTTGGTTTGCCGATCGGTGTCGGGCTCGTGGGCACCTCGGCCGCAACCGCAAGCGGTTGGTCGCTGTCGATCCGCAGCCCGTCGTCGAGCATCTGTAACCAGGAAAGTACCTTGACCCAACTTGACTTGTGCAAGGTCGTGTTGGTCAGCGGTGTGGCCGTGCTGGCCCTCGGCACGCGCGGCGCCTTCGCTCTCGACGACGACAGCGCGAAGGCATTGCTGAAGAAGAGCGACTGCACCAAGTGCCATGCGATCGACAAGGACAAGAAGGGTCCGTCCTACCAGAAGATCGCGGCCGACAACAAGGGCAAGGCCGGCGCCGAGGCCAAGCTGATCAAGAGCATCACCGCCGGCGCCACGGTCAAGCTCTCGGACGGCAGCGAAGAAGAACACAAGCCCATCGAAAGCAAGGACGCGGTGCAGGTGAAGGGCCTGGTGCAGTGGATCATGGCCCGCTAGGCGCCTGCGCCGACAGGCAGCGGCTCGACTCGCGTCGCCGTCCGATCGATCCTCCGATCAGCCTGGCATCGAGCCGGCGATGAAGATTCGCAGCAGCCTGCGCAGCATGGTCAGCCTGTGCCTGTTCGCCACGCTGGCCGTGGCGGGGGTGCCGTTTACGCTGTTGGTGGCCAAGTTCGCACGCGACGACCTGCAGGCTGCCACGTCGCGCCATGTGGTCCAGATCGCCGAGACCGTGGTCAAGAGCACGCGCCTTGCCATGCTGCTGGACGATCGTGAGGCGGTCACGCAGATCATCTCGGACATCAGCCGCCAGCCCAGCATCGAACGCCTTCGCCTGATCGACAGCCAAGGCCAGGTCATCGACTCCAACCGCAGCCAGGAGGTCGGCTACTCGGTCGACAAGAAGGAAGAGCCTTGCCTGCATTGCCACAAGGGCGACGTGCCGTTGGAGCATGTGCCGACCGAACAGCGCTGGCGCATCATCGACAACGCGCAGGGCCAACGCTCGCTGATCGCGATGGAGATCATCCGCAACGAGCCCACCTGCGCGACCGCGTCGTGTCATGAGCACCCGGCAGCGCAGAAGGTGCTTGGAGTGGTCGACATCACCTTCTCGCTCGAGCAGGTGGACCAGTCGATCGCACGCCATACGGCCTGGATCGTCGGCCTGTGGATCGGCTTCATCGCCGTGCTGGCGGTCGGCGCGGGCTGGTTGCTGCACTACAAGATCTACCGCCCCTTGCGTGACCTGGAGTCAGGTGCCGCGAGGTTCAGCGGGGGCGAGCTGGATCACACCGTACCGGTCCGTGGCGAGGACGAGTTTGCACGCGTGGCGACGTCGTTCAACGCGATGGGTGCGGCGCTCAAGCAATCGCGACAGGCGACCGAGAACCTCATCCAGACGCTCGAAGCGCGCGTCGAGGAAC
>JANOJJ010000680.1:0-9347 GCA_031408155.1 Rubrivivax sp. | reverse complement strand
GCCTGCGGCGGCCGCCTGGCGCAAGAGGGCTGCATCCGAGACGAGAAAATCGTCACCCACGACTTGCAGCCTGTGGCCCACGGCACGCGTGAAACGCGCGAATGCAACCGGGTCGTCTTCGGCCAGCGGGTCTTCGATGCTAACGATGGGGAACTTGTCGCACCAGCGCAGCAGCAACTCGATCAAGCCGTCGCTGTCGAGTTCGCGCCGCTCCAGCCCCAGCCTGTATCGCCCGCCGCGGCCGAAGTCGCTGGCCGCGATGTCGAGCGCAATGGCCACCTGCTCGCCGGGCACGAAGCCGGCTCGCTCGATCGACGCCAGCAGCGCCTCCAGCGCCTCTTCGTTGGTGGCGAACGCGGGCCACCAACCGCCCTCGTCGGCCACGCCGGACAAGGCGCTGCGCGCATGCATCAGGATTCCGGCATGGCGGTAGACCTCGGCCGTCCACTCCAGCGCCTGGGCAAAACTGGTGGCGCCGGGGCAGACGATCATGAAGTCCTGGATGTCGACGCGCCGGCCAGCATGCGCGCCACCGCCGAAGATCTGGATCTGCGGCATCGGCATCAGCAGGCCCTGGTCGGTGCCACGCAGGTAGCGGTACAGCGGCACGCCGTGCCAAGCCGCCGCCGCGTGGGCCACCGCCATCGACACCGCAAGCGTGGCATTCGCACCCAGCCGTTGCTTGTTTGCCGTGCCGTCCAGTTGCATCAAACGCTGGTCGAGCAGGGCCTGGTCATCAACTGCCAGACCGAGCACGGCGTTTGCGATCTCTCCGTTGACGTAGGCCACGGCGCGCTGCACGTCCAGGCCGCCGAATCGGTCTCCGCCGTCGCGCAGCTCGAGTGCTTCACGCGCCCCCTTGCTGGCCCCGGACGGCACCATGGCACGCCCGAGGGCGCCACTGTGCAGGTGGACCTCGGCTTCGACCGTCGGGCGGCCGCGGCTGTCCCAGACGCGGCGGGCGTGAACGCGGCGGATGGCACTCGGCTGGGTCATGCTTGGATCTCCTGGCGCCAGGCGGCGCAAACGTCAGCCAGTTGCGCCACGGGTCGCTGCAACAGGCCACGGGCGGCGCGGCGCACGGCCGCGCGCTGCGCCGGTTCAGTGACGTACTCGACCGGCGACTTGCCGTCCACGCGCGCCAGCAAAAGGCCCGGCAGCAGCGCCGCAGCGCGGCGCTCGACGTGCGCGCGCGGCTCCCAGTCGACACCGCCGAGGTAGCTTGCGGCCAGCGCATCAAAGCAGGCCAGGAAGCCGGCCCGCGCCGGCGGCGTCCACAGGCACTTGAGCAGCAGGTGGTTGAGGCAGAACGCCAGGTCGAAGGCCGGGTCGCCCCAGCAGGCGCATTCGGCATCCAGCAGCACCGGCCCGGCGGGGCCGACGAGGATGTTCTTCGGGCTCACGTCGCCATGCACCAGCGTACGCGGGTTCGATCGCGTCTGCGCCACCAGCGCCTGCAGCGCCGGCGCCAGGTCGGGGTGCTGCAGCGCGGTGGCCAGCAGGTACGGCTCGAGCCGGATGTCGAAGAAGATCGCATCGGTGTCGAACAACGGGGCCAGCGCTGTTGCGTGCGCCGCTGCGTGCGCGTGGATGCGCACCAGCGTGCGGCCGACCGCCCGTGCGGTGCCGACATCGGCGTCGCCATCGCGCAGCAGGGCCTTCCACAGGCGATGGTCGGTCGGCGCCAGCCAGCTCATCACCAGCACACCCAGGCCGGGGTGCTGGCCCAGGACCTGCGGCGTGCAGCCGGGCAGCGCCGCCTGGGCTACCTGCATCCAGCGCGCTTCGTACTGATTGCGCTCGATCGGCGCGCACCAGTCGGCGGCCACGCGCAGCTTGGGCAAGGCCCGCTTGGCGCAGACCGGGCCGCACGCGGTGTCGATGCGCCAGATGTCGGACGAGACGCCACCGGTCAGCGGCACGCCGCGCAGGTCTTCGTCGCCGGCCAGCCGCAGTTCGCGCAGGGCCTGCGCGAACTCGGGCGGAACCGGTTGCAGCGCGGTGTCGCTCATCCGACAGCGCTCGGGTGGCCAGCTTCGACCAGCTTGACCAGCGCGTGCAGCGTCTGGTTGACCGGCGTGGCCAGGCCCAGTTCAGCGCCGCGCCGCACCACGTAGCCGTTGAGGTGGTCGATCTCGCTCGGTTTGCCGCGCGCCATGTCCTGCGCGGTCGACGAGCGCTGAGCCGGCATCGCCACCGCGATGCGCTCCATCGCCGCCAGCGCGGCGTCGAGCTCCATCGCCCGCCCCGCCGCCTGCGCCACCGCCACCACCTCCTGCACCACGCTGCGCTGCAGCTCACGGATGGCCGGCAGCGCGGCCATGCGACCATAGGGCTGTTGTGACAGGCCCGAGATCGCGTTGTAGGCGCAGTTGACCATCAGCTTGCTCCACAGCTCGCCGATCACGTCGGCTGAGATGCGCACCGGCACCTGGGCGCTGGCGAACAGATCGACCACGGCCTGCAGCCGCGCGGCTTGCGCGCCGTCCTGCGCCGCAGCGGCGTCGAGCGCGCCGACCACCAGGTCACCTCGGCCGTTGTGCTGCACGACGCCCGGCTCGGGCATCGCGGTGGCCACGTACACCGCCACCGGCAGCACGGTCTGGCGCACGTGGCGGGCGATCGTCTCGGCGTTGTCGACGCCGTTCTGCAGGCTCAGCACCAGTGCATCGGCCTTCAGCAGCGGCGCGATCTGGCGCGCTACCGCGTCGGTGTCGGTGGACTTGACGCAGAACAGCACCAGGTCGGCGTCGCGCACCGCGGCGAGCTCGGTGCTGGCGGCCAGCCGCACCGCTTCCACCCGCCCGGCCATCTGCAGCTGCAGCCCGCGGGCCTGGATGGCTTGCACATGGGGCGCACGGGCGATCAGCGTGACGCGATGGCCGGCGCGTGCCAGCATGGCCCCGTAGAAGCTGCCGACGGCGCCGGCGCCGACCACGGCGATGGAGTGCAGGGGGTGAGTCACGGGGTCAGCGACCGGAGTCGCGGCAGGCGGCGAGGCTGCCAGTATGCAGGCGTCAGAGCACCCTGCTCACGCTGCAGGTGGGTGGCGCGGGCTGCACGCGCAACCTGCCGACGACCAGCACGCAGGCCGACAACCCGGCCAACGGCGTCATCGCGGCCGTCGGTGCGTCGGCGCCCGACTTCCCTTGGGCAGACTACATTGGGCAGACCAGCGTGAGGCGCCGGCTGTTTGCGTGGCCGGCCTGCGCTGTCCATCGCCAGGCAGGGCTGCGGCGCGGCGGCAGACGCCGGCCTCGGCGACGATGGCCGCCAGCGCCGCTTTCGAACGTGGTAGCGTTTCAGGTCAGACCTGTCCAGCCAATCACCGGAAGGAAAGAAATGGGAGATTCCGTCGCCGACTTCAGGCCACTCGCGTTGTCGACGCTGAAGCCTGGCACCGGCTGCGCGAGGCCTTTCTTCAGTGCCCCCAATCCGGTCACGATCTCGTCGTACGCGCTCGAGGTACTGACCGATTTCCGCTTCGTTTCCGCGGGTGTCATCCGGGCCGACATCGACATCGACATGGCGACGCAGAAGATGATCGCCCGCGGCATGCGCTCGCTGCTGGTCGTCGACGCACAAGAAGACGTGATCGGCATCATCACGTCGCGCGACCTGATCGGCGACCGGCCCTACGACGTGATGAAGCGCCGGGGAGTCTTGTTTGCCGACGTCCTGGTGCGCGAGGTGATGACCGGCGCCGACCAAATCGAGGTCATGCCACTGCAGGACGTGCTGCACGCGCGCGTCGGCGACATCGTCGCCACGCTGAAGAACTCGGGGCGGCAGCACGCGCTGGTGGTCGAGGAGGAATCCGTCAGCGGCAAGGCGACGATCCGTGGCGTCTTCTCCGCGTCACAGATCGCCAGACAACTCGGCATCGTGCTGCAGCAGCACGAGCTCGCGCAGACCTTCGCGGAAATCGACCGCTCCATCACGCTGCGCAGCCCGCCGTAGCCGCGACCGGGCCGCTGCGACGCTTGCCTGCGCCCGATCAATGCCGGGCGACCGGTGCCTGATCCAAGCCCATGGCGGCGCGGCGACCATCCAGCGTCGCATACCCTCGGACAAGCCAGTCGATCACGCCGGCTGCACTTGCAGCCGGCGATGACGCTGCGCCGACATGGCCGCCAGCCCCCCGTGAACTCGCCTACCAAGCAATCCCGCCGCCTGCTGGTCGCCAATCTGCTGGCGCAACTCGCCTTCGGGCTGCTGGCCATGACCATCTGCATTCCGTCAATGCAGGAGTGGACTGCGGTCTTCGGCGCCAGCCAGGCCAGCGTGCAGCTCACCTTCAGCGGCTATGTGGTGGCCTACGGCGGCCTGCAGCTGTTCTATGGCCCGTTGTCCGACCGCTTGGGTCGAAAGCGCTCGTTGCTGATCGGCCTGTCGCTGGCCGGCCTGGGCTCGCTGCTGGCGGCCCTGTCGCCCGACCTGCTGACGCTGACCTGCGCGCGTGTGCTGCAGGGAGCCGGCACGGCCGCCGGCATGGTGGTCGGCCGAGCCCTGGTGCAGGACCTGTTCCAGGGCCCTGACCGCACCCGCGTCATGGCCTGGGTCGGCATGGCGATGGGACTGAGCCCGCCGCTGGCCATCATCCTGGGCGGGCAGATCCACGTGCAGCTGGGCTGGCGCGCCAATTTCGTGTTGATTGCCGTGCTCAGCGGCGGCCTGTGGCTGGCCGCCTGGCGCGGCCTGCCCGACGCTGCCGCGCCGGCCGCTGCCCGGCCCCACTGGCTGGGCGCGATGGTCGCGTCGTATGCCCGCCTGGCGCGCGAGCCGGCCTTCCTGCTGTATGTGGTGATCCTGTCGATGACCACGGCGACGTTCTACGCCTTTCTCGGCGGTGCCCCGATCGTGCTCGCCGGCTATGGCGTCGGACCGGCCGGCATCGGCCCCTACATCATGTGCATCCCGATCGCCTACATCGTGGGCAACTACCTGACGAGCCACTTGGTGCGGCGCATCGGCGAGCGCGCGCTGATGGTGCTTGGGCAAGGCTGCACGCTGGCCGGGCTGGCGCTGATGCTCGGTCTCGGGCTGGCCGATCTGAACACGCCGCTGGCGCTGGCCTTGCCGCTGATGGTATTGGGCCTGGGCCACGGCTTCCTGATGCCACCGACGCTGGCCGGAACGGTCAGCCTGGTCCCTGCGCTGGCGGGCTCGGCAGCGGCCGTGGCCGGCCTGATGCAGCAGGTGATGGGGGCCGTGGGCGGCTACGCGGTGGGCCTCTTCAACCACCTGGGCGCCGTGCAATTGGGATGGCTGATGTTCGGCTTTGCCGCCTGCGCCGCGCTGGCGCAAGGCGTGCTGCATGCGCGCTGGAGGATGCCCTTGGGTTGAGGCTGGACGCAAGGGCGCGGACGCGGCCTTGCGCCTGCCGAAGGCCCGAGGCGGTCGAGCGGATCGGCCACATGACCGCGCCTACTTCTTCTGCTGCGGTGCACTCTTGGTGTCACTCTGTTTGGGCGCATCGCCAATCACGGTCTTGAGCGGACAAACCGACACCGCAGGGCACTTCTGGCAACCGGCAATGATCGCAATCGGGCACAGCGTCATGGCGCAGTCTCCTGGAGTTTGGGTCTGCAGGATACGCCTATGGCGTGTGCTGACTTCTACGCCGTCACGCCGCGCGTTGCCGCGCGTCGCGCTGTGGCCTCGAGGGTGATTGCTGCCGATTCATCGCCTGCAGCGGGCAGCTCGCCGCGGCGCCAAGGACCTTGCTATCCCGGTGCGGTCCGTTGCCGGGTTTGTCACCTTCAACACGCACCGCTCGCGGCGGCCACGCAGCCGCGGTTCACTCCGATCCCATTGCCGCCACCCGGCGGCCGAACGCGTCCACGCGCGCCCAGTCGGTGAACTCGCACACCGTGTCAGCGCGCGTCGGTCCGTTCGTCAGCAGCATGATGAAGCGGATCATCAGGCGGTCGAGCGGGCCGTAGCGCGGGTAGTCGAGCTTGCCGGCGAACACACCCACCAGGGCCGGTTGCCAGCCGGTCTGGCGCAGGAACTTGCGCACGTAGGGGTTGGTCTCGGGCGTGTTCTTGTCCGGCTTGCGGGCCACGATGTTGACCGAGAAGAAGGCGCCGGGCATCGCCGCCAGCGCCAGCGCATGGCGATCGACGAACGCGTGCACGCGCGGATCATGCTTGCCGTAGCGGATGCGCGCACCGATGACGATGCGGTCGAACTCAAGCGCAGCCAACTCCGCCGCCTGCTCGATCATCAGCAGGCTGACAGCATGGCCCTGCGCCTGGACCACCTGCTGCACCCGGGCGCAGATCCTGGCAGTCTGACCGTCGGTCGATGAACAGACGATCAGAACCCGGGCCACGGTGCAGTTCACGCTGCGAGCTCGCGTGCTGGCTGGAATCAAGCGAACAGCTACCTCGGCTGATAGTCGAAGCGTGCCTCCAGCGTCTCGGGCATGCCCGGGCGCCGGATCTGGGCAGTGATGGTGTAGACACGGCTCTTGCCGGTGCGGAAGAAGCCGCCATAGCTCACCGCATTGTTTTCGGCCATCAGGTCGAGCACGCGAGACTCTCCGCCCTGCCCGTCGAAGACCTTGACAGTGACTTCGGCATCGGTCAGCGAGACCTTGCTCCTGGCGTCGGCGAGCGAGATGTTGATGTGCACGACGTCCTTGCCGCCGGGGATCGTGCCGACCGCGCCCGCCCGTCCGTCGGTCTTGGCTTCGCGCAGCCGTTCGGCCGAAATCACGCCGAGGTAGACGTCGGTTTCACCGACCAGCCGGTGGTAGGGGTTGGTCGACACCTTCACCGGGGCCGGCGCCAGCGGGATGCCGAAGTTGAACATGTGCACGATCGCGCCGCGGATCTCTTCGTCGCTGAGGTCGGGCAACCCGCCGCGTGCAGGCATGCCGCCATGGCCATGGATGGCTGAAGCCACCAGCGAATCGAGTCCCTTCTTCAGGCGCGGGATCCAGGCCACGCGGTCACCAATCCTGGGGGCGCCTTCCAGCCCCTCCTGGTGGCACTTGGCACATTGGCCCTGCACGACTTGCTGGCTGCTGCGCAGCACGGCGGGTGTCGCGCCGCCCACCGGCTCGGTCCAGCGTCCTCCGGACTGGTTGACCATCGCGATGATCGCGCGCTCGATCTCGATGTCGCTCACGCCGGCTGCACCGCCGTGGGCGGGCATCGTGCGGATGCCGCTGATCGCATGCTGGGTCAACGCGGTCAGGCCCTGTGCCGCGCGCGGGGCCCAGGCCTTGCGGTCACCGATCCTCGGCGCCTGGTCCTTGCCCGTTGCGTGGCAAGCGGCGCAGATCGAATCGACCACCTCCTGGCCCAGGCGCTCCTTGCGCTGGGCGCTTGCGGGCCCCGCGGTGGTGCACAGCAGCAGCGCCACGGCGAGCAGGATCGATCCTTTCGCAGGAACGCTGAAGGCGGTGTCGGTACGGGATGTCAGGGGTCGCTTCATGGGTGTGCTCCTAGGCCGATGACGGTGCCGATGCCACCCACCACTTGCGCGACTGACCTCCGCCAATCGCCCTGATGCGCCGGGCAAGAACACCCGCACCCAATGACCAGCACCGCCAAGCTACGCCCTGCGGGCCCGGGTTGGCGTTGATGGGGGTCAACAGCACCACAGATTCGGCCCTGGCGACATCCGGCCGGGGCCTGTGCCGCCTGCGCCACCATCGTCAGCGCGTCAACGGCACGCTGCGCGCCGGGCGCCTGAGCGTGATCCTGGCCTGGCCCTTGGCAGCGGCCACCTGAACGTCGACGCGCTGCAGGCGCTTGAAGGCGTCGAACAGCCCGACGTCGAGCGTGCGCAAGGCGGGCGGCTGTGTGCAGTGGAAGATGAACTGCGCCTCCAGGTCGGCGTGGTCACCCAACGCCCTGGCGCCGGGCTCCAGCAACGGCGCCGTCACGGTCACGGCACCGGCCTTGCAGCCGGCGGCTGCGTCGGGCTTGAACAACGTGCCGGCATCGTGCAGGCGCGCCAGCAGGTCGGCCGCGGCCTTGCGTTCGGCGTCGGTGCGCGGCGCACGCTCGAAGCCCAGCAAGCCATCGAGCGGCGCGACGAGCTCGATCGACAGCGTGTTGCCGTCCACCGCCACCGACAGCCGCGCCACGCCATGTTCATGCGGAGCAGCCTGGGCAGCGGCAGCCAGCATCAGCCAGCACCACAGGACGAAGCGATCGAAGGACATGCCTCAGGCCTGTGCAATGAAGTGCCGCAGCAGCCCGAACGCCGCCTCGGGGTTGTCGCGCCAGGCGCCGTGGCCGAGCCCGATCGGCTGCACGATGCCTAACGCCGAACACAGACGCACCACGTCGTCGGCAAGGATGTCGAGCGTCCACTCGGCCGCGGGCCGACGGTCACTGCGGCGGTGGCCGCGCTGGTCGACGTAGACCCCCTGTGCCAGGTCGGCCAGGCGGCTGAACAGCGGCTTGAAGCTCGAATGGTCGTAACCCGGCCCGCCAGGGAGCAGGATCAGCGTGGGCTTGGCGCGCATCCGCGGGCCGTCGGGCACCAGCGCGGCGCCTTCGATGTCGATCAAGAGTCGCACGCCGGGTTCGACTTCGACTCTCATGCGCTGGCTACGCTGGCTGCGCTGGCCTGCTTCGGGTTCACGACGCTGCCATCGGCGGCGGCGGCGGGCGCTGGCCCAGGTGCAGGCCCGAATCGAGCAGGATCAGCTCGCCGGTTACCGTGGCCGCGCTGTCCACCAGCCAGACCACGGCGTCGGCCACGTCTTCGGCGCTGCAAGGGCGGCCCAGCGGCGCGTTGCGCTCGTAGTTGGCCTTGATTGCCTCGAAGGCCTGCAGGCCCATGCCGTCGACGAACCAACGCGTGGTGATCAGCCCCGGGCAGACCGCGTTGACGCGCACCTCGGGCGCCAGCGCGCGCGCCAGGTGCAGCGTCATCGCGTTGACTGCGCCTTTGCTGGCGACGTAGGGCACCGACGAACCGATGCCCAGCGCCCCGGCGATCGACGACACGTTGACCACCGCGCCGCGGCTGGCCTTGAGGTACGGCGCGCACGCACGCACCATCTGGAAGGTGCCGGTGACGTTGACGCCCATGATGCGGTCGAAGGCCGCGGCGTCCAGCGCGTCCCAGTTGCCGGGGCCGACAAAGGTCGTGATGCCGGCGTTGTTGACCAGCGCGTCCAGCCGCTGCCAGCGCGCGAGCGTGGCGTCGACCATGCGGCGGCAATCGGCGTCGACGGCGACGTCGGCCTGCACCAGCAGGGCAAACAGGAAACTGTAGCCGCACGCATCCGCCAGGCCATCCTGCAGAGCAGCGTGGGCAAAACCGGCTATGTCTATGTTATAGGAGGTAAGGGAGAAGAGCGCGGCCGGTATGTCATC
>JANOJJ010000409.1:0-2880 GCA_031408155.1 Rubrivivax sp. | reverse complement strand
CGCCGACGCGCTGCTGCAGGCCGGGCTGATCCGCATGCGGCCGATCATCATGACCACCGCAGCGATGGTCTTCGGCATGCTGCCGCTGGCGCTGGCCCTGAACGACGGCGGCGAGATCCAGGCCCCGATGGGCCGCGCGATCATTGGCGGCGTGATCACGTCGACCCTGCTGACGCTGGTGGTGGTGCCGGTGCTGTACAGCTACTTGGTGCGCGAGAAGAAGCCGGCGCTGCGGACCGAACCGCAGCAAGCCGGTGGCGGGCCGGTGTTGCCGTCGGCGATGCCGGCTGATCGTGACTGAGCTCAGCCGCCCGGAGCTCCGGCCACGATCCACAGGCGCGCCACCTCGGCGGCCCCATCGCTGCCCTGCACGCTGCGCAAGGTCTGGGTCGCCTTGTCCTTGGTCTTGGCCGACTGCAGCTGCGCCATGCCCAGGCGCAGCTTGGCGTCCTCGGGTCGCTTCAAGCCGCCCTTGGCGATGCCCTTCTCGATCAGCGCGATGCCCTGGTCCACGTCGCCCAGCGTCACGTAGGCAAATCCGACCTTGACCAGGTCGTTGCCGTCCTTTTGGCCGGCCGCGTCGCTGGCCTGGCCGGCGATGGCCGCCTTGAGCTCGCCTTCTTGCTTGAGCGCCAGGTCCTTTAGCCGCTGGTGGCGCCCGGCTTCGGCGCCGGTGCCCAACACGCCGACCTTGTAGCCCTGCTCGACGATGCGCCGGCCTTCGCCAGCCAGGCCGGCCTGCAGCGCGAGCTGGGCCATTTCCATGAAGTCTTCGGTCTTGGTCAGCGTGCCGCTGGCCAGCCGCAGGCGCATCACGTCGAGCGCAAAGCGGTCGCCAAAACCGGGCTTGCGCGGCAGGCGGCTCAGGTGCGCGTTCCAGTAGTCCTTCTTCGGGTAGTAGCTGAGCAGCTTCTCGAGCGTGTGGCTGTAGCCGGCGTTATTGGCGCTGCGCTGCTGCGCGTCGGCCAGGCGCAGCAAGTCGCCTTCTTCCGGCCGCCGGCCGGCCTGTTCGGCTGCCGATATCGCAGCGCCGGCGTCCCGAGCGATTGCCCCGTAGTCTCCGCTGACGCTTTGCAGGTAGCTCTGCAATTGTTTGATGCTGGCGCTGTGGTTGCCTGCGGCCACGGCTTTGGCCAGCCACTCGCTGGCTTTGCCATTGTTGCGCTGCTGGGCGTAGGCCGACGCCAGCTGTTCGGCGATCTGGCCCAATTCAGCGCCACCCACCTTGCCGGCGATGGCCTCCAGTGCGCCGATGGCGATGGCCGACTCGCCTGCGCGCTGTGCTGCGGCGGCCTTCATGCGGTCGATCGTCAGCTGTTCGGAAGCCGTCTTGCCGCCTGCGGCATCGGCTTCGCGCACCTTGGCCAGCGCCTCCTTGGCCTTGCCGGCCTTGAGCAGTTCACCGGCCTGCTGCAGCGGCTTGCCGACTTCGGCGCGCATGCCCTGGGCCTGAACACTGCCGATGCAGGCCGCTGCGATGAGGGATAGGGTGAAGGCACGCAGCGTGGTCATCGCGTCAGATCCTTGGGGTGGTTTGCCGGCCACCGAGGACCGGCACAAAAGTCACGCGCTGGCGTCCCCTGGAAGCGGCAGCCGCAGGCCGCTTGCAGGGGGAGTCAATTCAAGAACTGTTCGTTGCCTACGATCCCGATCTTGGTCACGCCAAGGCGTTGCGCCGAGGCCATGACCATCGCCACATGCTTGTAGGTGACGAGCTTGTTCGGCCGCAGGTGCACCTCGGGCTGGTCCGGCTCGGCCGCCACCGCCTGCAGGCGGGACTCGAGCGTCGCCCGGTCGGCGATGATCTCGCCGTTCCAGCCGATCGTGCCGTCGAAGTCGAGGTCGATGCGAATGATGACCGGCGGCTTGGGCGGCGGCGTATTCTGGGGCGCGGTCGAGCTCGAGATGGGAGCGCTCTGCGGGTTGGGCCACGTCGCGCGGCTCCGCGGGGCGCTCGTACGTGCCGCCCACTGGTACCAGCAAGCGCTCCAGCTCCGCGCGCGTTGCGACTCCACCCGGTGGGCACAGGAGGCCTTGATCGGGCTCGGCATGGCGCTGTTCCACGCCGGCGCCCACGAGGAGGCCAAGGAGGTCCTCGAGGAGGTCCGCGCGCTGGTCGTGACCACCGGCTCGCCGATGGCGCAGGGTGTCGTGTACACCTGCCTCGGCGAGGTCGCGCGGGACCGCGGCGACCTGGGGGCTGCCCTCGAGTACTACCGGTCCGCGGCCGAGGTCGACCGCGCGATCGGGCGTGACGCGCTGGTGCCGAAGCTCAACTACGCGGTCGTGCTGGTGCTCTCGGAGCGCTACCCCGAGGCCCGCGTCCTGCTCGACTCGCTGTTGAGCACCACCCGCCGCGAGAAGTCCGTCGCCGAGACGTTCGTTCGTGCGGCGTTGTTGGTGTGCGACGGCGTCGATCATCGATGGGACGCGTGGGATCGACACTTTGGCGAGATCGAGCGGTCGATGGCCACCAGCGGTGTCGTGGAGCCGGACCTCGGGTTGCTGCTCCATCGGGCCGGACGCCTGGCGGTTCACGCTGGCCAGGCGGAGCGGGCTCAGGGCGCGCTCGCGGCCTCCATGCGCCAGTATCGGGCGTTGGATCGGACGGAGCGCGTCGAAGAGATCCGCAGGGAGATGTTGGCGGGAGGCGAGGGTTGACGGATCGACTCGGGCTCGTGCTGGCCGGCGGTGCGGCGCGCGGCGCGTACGAGGCCGGTGTGCTGCGGTTCGTGTACGGCGATCTGGCTCGGCGGATGGGAAGGATCCGGTGGCCAGACGTGGTGAGCGGCACGTCGGTGGGCGCGCTCAACGGGTCCTTCGTGGTGGCGCGCGACCCGGCCGGGCTCGCGTGGGTCTCGCGGACCTGGCAGGAGATGG
>JANOJJ010000355.1:0-2896 GCA_031408155.1 Rubrivivax sp. | reverse complement strand
CCTGAACATCTTCAACACGAAGTACGTTCTGGCCAACGCCGCGACCGCCACCGACAGCGACTTCAGGGCCATCGAGAGCGTGATCGGGCACGAGTACTTCCACAACTGGACGGGCAACCGCATCACCTGCCGCGACTGGTTTCAGCTCTCGCTGAAAGAGGGCCTGACGGTCTTTCGCGACCAGGAATTCAGCATGGACATGGCCGGCGCGGCCAGTGCCCGCGCGGTCAAGCGCATCGAGGACGTGCGCACGCTGCGCCTGCGCCAGTTCGCCGAGGACGCCGGCGCGATGGCCCACCCGGTGCGGCCCGACAGCTACGCGGCGATCGACAACTTCTACACCGCCACCGTCTACGAAAAGGGGGCCGAGGTGGTGCGCATGATGCACGCCCTGGTCGGCCGCGACGGTTTTGCCAAGGGCATGGCGCTGTACTTCCAGCGCCACGACGGCCAGGCGGTGACCTGCGATGACTTCTGCCAGGCGCTGGCCGACGCCAACCCCGACTCGGCGCTGACGCAGCACCTGAGCGGCTTCAAGCGCTGGTACGCCCAGGCCGGCACGCCGCGGCTGACGGCCCGTAGCCTGCACGACCCAGTCGCACGCAGCTGGACGTTGACCTTGCGCCAGCACGCCGAGGCGTCGCCCGGTCAGCCGGTCAAGCAGCCGTTCGTGATCCCGGTGGCGCTGGGACTGGTGGGCCGCGACGGGCGTGCGCTGGCGTTGCAGCAGCCGGGTCAGAACGGTGTGCAGGGGCGGCAGGCGCTGCTGGTGCTGGCCGAGGCCGAACAGAGCTTCACCTTCACCGGCATCGACGAGCCGCCAGTGCCGTCGCTGCTGCGCGGCTTCTCGGCGCCGGTGCTGCTGGACGACGGCCTGTCCGACACCGACTTGCTGCTGTTGCTGGCGCACGATGCCGATGCCTTCAACCGCTGGGAGGCCGGCCAGCGGCTGGCGCTGGGCCGACTGTTGGCCGCGTTGACGCAGGACGCGCCGGCCGTGCTGGACCAAGCCTTCGTGCACGCCCTGCGCGATCTGCTGCGGGCACCCGGACTCGACCCGGCCTTCAAGGAACTGGCGCTGACGCTGCCGTCCGAGGCCTACATCGCCGAGCAGCTCGACCGCTTCGACCCGCAGCGCATCCACGCCGTGCGCGAACGCGCGCTCGACGAGCTGGCCGAACACTTGCACGACGACTGGGCGTGGGCCTGGGACCAGCATCAACTGCGCGAAGGCTATGACCCCGGCCCACGCCAGGCCGGGCGCCGCGCGCTGACCAACCTGGCGCTGGCGATGCTGTGCCGCCAGGCTGTGCGCCAGGGCCGCGAGGCCTGGCCCGGCCGCGCCTATCAGTTGGTCAAGGACGCGACCAACATGACCGATCGCTTCGGTGCGCTGCAAGCTTTGGTGGCGGCGCGCTCGCCGCTGGCCGACGCGGCGATCGAGCGCTTTCACGCCAGCTTCCGCGGCGAGGCGCTGGCGATCGACAAGTGGTTCAGCGTACAGGCGCTGGCGCCCGAGGCGCTGGCCGAATCGGGCAGTTGGGTGCTGGCCCGTGCGCGCGAACTGATGAAGCATCCCGACTTCTCGCTGCGCAACCCGAACCGCGCGCGCAGCCTGATCCTGGCCCTGTGCACCGGCAACCCGGCCGCCTTCCACCGCAGCGATGCGGCCGGCTACGTGTTCTGGGCCGAACAGCTGCTGGCCATCGACGCGATCAACCCGCAGCTCGCGTCACGCCTGGCGCGTGCGATGGACAGCTGGAGCGCGCTGGTCGAGCCCTACCGCAGCGCAGCCCGTGTCGCCATCAGCCGGGTGGCCGCCAAGGCCGACCTCAGCGCCGACACGCGCGAGATCGTCACCCGCGCGCTGGAGTCCGCTTGAACCGGCGCATCAGCCTGACGCAGTACCTGGTCGAACAACAACGCGAACATGGCCGCATTCCGGCCCAGTTGCGCCTGTTGATCGAGGTCGTGGCGCGGGCCTGCAAGCACATCGCCATCGCCGTCAACAAAGGAGCCCTGGGCGACGTGCTCGGCAGCGCCGGCAGCGAGAACGTGCAGGGCGAGGTACAGAAGAAGCTCGACGTCATGAGCAACGATGTCATGCTCCAGGAAAACGAATGGTCCGGCAACCTTGCCGGCATGGCCTCGGAAGAAATGGAAGACGTGTACGTCCTGCCCGCCCATTGCAAGCGCGGCAAGTACCTGCTGGTTTTCGATCCGCTGGACGGCAGCTCGAACATCGACGTCAACCTGACGGTGGGCACCATCTTTTCCATCCTGCGCGCGCCGAATCCCGGCCAGGACGCCACGCTGGAAGACTTCCTGCAGCCCGGCACGCAGCAGGTCTGCGCCGGTCTTGCCCTTTACGGGCCGTCGACCATGCTGGTGCTGACCACCGGCGACGGCGTCGACGGCTTCACCCTGGACCGCGACATCGGCGCCTTCATCCTGACCCATCCGCAGATGAAGATTCCGGACGACACCCATGAATTTGCCATCAACTCCTCCAACTCGCGATTCTGGGAGCCCCCGGTGCAGCGCTATGTCGCCGAGTGCCTCGCCGGCCAGACAGGCGCCAGAGGCCGGGACTTCAACATGCGCTGGGTCGCCTCGCTGGTGGCGGAGGCCTTCCGCATCCTGACCCGCGGCGGCATTTTCATGTACCCGAAGGACAGCAAGGACGCCACCAAGCCGGGCCGTTTGCGGCTGCTCTACGAGGCCAATCCGATCTCCTTCATCATCGAACAGGCGGGCGGCCAATCGACCACCGGCCGCGAGCGCGTGATGGACATGTCGCCGACGGAACTCCACCAGCGCGTGCCGCTGATCTTCGGCTCAAAAAATGAAGTTGAGCGCGTCGCCGCTTACCACGCCGACTATGCCAGCGGCAAGG
>JANOJJ010000348.1:0-3968 GCA_031408155.1 Rubrivivax sp. | reverse complement strand
AAGCTCTTCAATTCAAATGTCCCAGCACTCATTGTCGTAGCTCCTTTTCACGCGGTTCGCTCACGCCAGGCGAGACACGGGGGGATTCCTATGCCGGTTGTCCAGCCTCCAACTGACTCTACTGCCGCTCGCCGGAAAAGCAGCATGCCAATACCGTCCGGGCCGGGCTGAACGCGTTCGTCAGACCCCAGTTGTGGCTTTCAGGGCGCCGTCCCGAACGCGTAGAGATTGGTGCCGGTGCGGAGATAAACGCGTCCGCCCGAAAGCGCCGGTGTGGCGAATGCCGGTTCGTCGAGGTCGCTCACCCCAAGAACCGCCCACTCGCGGCCTGCCTTCACGACGGTCAGCTTGCCGTCTTCGCTGAGAAAGTAAATGCGGCCTTCCGCGGCAACCGGTGACGCCGAGTAGGCGCCAAGGGCGGAGCCGAGTCGGCCGGTCTTCAGCACCGCGCCAGTCTGAGCGTCGAACGTGGTCAGGATGCCGCCGTTGCGGACCAGGTAGAGCACACCGTCGTGTACCAGCGGCGATGGCACGACGCCGATCAGATTCCGCTCGACACGCCACAGCAAACGCGGCCGCACCGCGCCCGGCGCGGAAACGTCGCGGTCCATTCGGATGGCCAGGAGTGCGGATGGGGCGGAGATCTTTCGGAAGGCCTCGTCCCATTCGGCAGCAGTGACCGGGGGCTTCAGGTCGCCTTCCTTCTGGCTCACCTGAATCAGCCAGGCGTCTTCGCCGATTTCATCCTCCTGGAGCACGCCATCATGATTTGTATCGGATTTATCGAGGGCGTCGGAGAAGGGTATTGGATTCTCGTAGCCATAGCCAAAGACGTAGGCGGTGTCGTTCACGACCACAGGACTCGCAACGATGGCCGGGCTCAAGCCCGGCTGGCTCCACAGCCGCGCACCGTCCTTCAGGGAGTGGGCGCCGAACTGCCCGCCGACCCCGAAGAGGCGGTGCATGAATACGGTGTCAAGCTCGAGCCCTGGGACGATTTGCCGCGCGCCGACGCCATCGTGGCCGCGGTGGCTCACCGCGAGTACCAGGACCTGTCGGTCGAGGACCTGGGGCGCAAGATGGTCAAGGGCGGGGCCTTCATCGACGTCAAGGCCACGTTCGACACCGTGTCTCTTCAGGGGGCAGGGTTTCGCGTTTGGAGGCTTTGAGCGCCCCACCCCGTAGCGGAGCGGCGTGGGGTGACGATCCTTTCATAGGGCCTGGGCCAGCGGCACCAGGATTTCAACTGACTCGTACGGAACCGAAACAGACCCGTCATCCGTTCGCTCGATGAGGCCCAACTCTTCCAGGCGACCGGCATCGCTGTGGACGTTGGAGTAGTTCCGGTCAGCAGCCTTGGCCAGGGCATAGACGCTGCATGGGCCGACCCGGCGCAGCGTATCGAGCAAATCGACCCGGGCAGGTGTCAGTTCCGAGAACAGTGTCCGAGTCGACTCAAAGCTCAACCTGAAGTCTGGCGACACGCCGCGCCGGCTGGCTTCCAGCTGGGCCCGCGCAGATCGAACGGCGCCGCCGCGCCTCGAGACTTCGATGATTGCTTTCATGGGTTGCTCCATTCTTGAACGTCGCGTTCGAAGTCGTCGAGCAGTTGCTCTACCGACACGAACCGGCAGGGCAGCTCTTGACCGCTCAGGTGCCGATGATCGCCCTTGCCTCGCTCGTTGTCGTAACGGATGCGGTTCTCACTGGCATGGCCGTAGTACAGCCGGTACTTGAAGCAGTGTTCACTCAGCTGCAGCGGCTCCGGAAGGCTCCAGATCACCACTTCGACGATGGACCCGTCGTCGCGGACTTCTTTCGAGTGGGCGATGAGCTTGGCCCTCATGTATTGCATGATAGCAATACATCCGATGGCGGTCGCCCGCAACTTTCCCTGCGCCACCCACTCCCTACGGCACCACCACCTCCAGCCCCGGATGCCGCTGCCGCAGCAGCCCGGCCAGCGTGCGCTTGGCGCCATCGTCGCCATGCACCAGCCGCACCTGACGCGGCGGCGTGCGCATGCGGCCGATGAAGTCCAGCAGGTTCTTCTGGTCGGCATGCGCCGAAAAGCCGCTGAGCGTGTGCACCCCAGCGCGGATGTCGATGCGCCGACCGTCCAGCTCCACATAGCCGCCGCGCGGCCCATGGGTCTGGATGTCGCGGCCCGGCGTACCCGCGGCCTGGTAGCCGCAGAACAGCACGTCGTGCCTGGCGTCGCCCAGCATCGCCTTCAGGTAGTTGACGATGCGCCCGCCGCTGCACATGCCGCTGGCCGCGATGACGATGGCCGGCCGCGCGCTGCGCGCCAGCGCGTCCACCATGCGCAGGTGGTTGGCGTGGCTGTCGATGGTGGTGAGCTGCTCGAAGGCCAGTGGATGCCGCCCGGCCGCCAGCTTGCGCCGCGCCTCGCGGTCCCAGTGGGATTTGAGCTGTGCATAGCCCGCGGTGAAGTCGGCCGCCAGCGGCGAATCCACGATCACCGGCACCTCGCCCCAGGGCAACCGCGCCGCCGCGGGGCGCTGGCCGTGGCGGTGGATGATCTCTTCCAGTTCGTACAACAGCTCTTGCGTGCGGCCGATGCTGAAGGCCGGCACCAGCAGCGTGCCGCCGTTGCCGAAGGCGTGCTCGCACACCGCCTGCAGCCGCGCGCGGCGGGTCTTGCGCGCCTCGTGCAGCCGGTCGCCGTAGGTGCTTTCGAGCACCACCACATCGGCCGCCATCGGCGCACGCGGTGCCGGCAGCAGCGGCGTGTAGGGCGCGCCGAGGTCGCCCGAGAACACCACGCGCTGTCGCTGCCCGGGCCCACGCCCTGCAGCCAGTTGCGCGTCCAGCTCCACATAGGCCGAGCCCAGGATGTGCCCGGCCGGCACCAGCCGCACCCGCAGCCCCGGCACGCCCGCAACCAGCATGTGCCACTGCCCGTAGGCCAGGGGCACGATCTGCTGCCGCAGCACCGCCAGCACCCGGCCGATCAGGCTCGGGTCGCGCGTGAAGCCGACCTTCAGCGCATCCTCGATCACCAGTGGCAGCAGCACGGCCGACGCCTCGCTGCATACGATGGGCCCTTTGAAGCCCGCCGCCAGCAGGTACGGAATGCGCCCGACATGGTCGATGTCAGGGCGCGCACGCCGTCCAGCGCAAACCCGATCTCCATGCGCTGCGCCCCGGCGCCATCGGATGAGGTTTCAGCG
Source organism: Rubrivivax sp. (assembly GCA_031408155.1). Lineage (GTDB taxonomy): Bacteria > Pseudomonadota > Gammaproteobacteria > Burkholderiales > Burkholderiaceae_C > Rubrivivax. The sequence goes on along the minus strand of JANOJJ010000348.1, from coordinate 774 downwards.
CCCTGGAACAAGCCGCAATCGACCAGCACCGACTGGCCGTCCGGCAGCAGCAACTGGTGGCAGGAGCCGGTGACACCGTCAACGGCGCCGTGGTGGCCAAAGTTCAGCGGCATGGAGGGCAAGCGTACGCCTGTTTTCACGCCTGACCGGGCCGCGCCGAACAAGGGAGGTTGGCGTCGGGCGATCGACTTGGGTCTGAGCAAACCCGCTGTCTTTTGCAAACCCGCCGGGCAGCGGCTGATAGACTTAGCCAAGCCTGGTCTGGAGAAGGTGATGTCCTCGACGACTGTCAACATGCTGGAGGCCAAGTCCACGTTGACCAGGCTCGTACATGAGTTGGAGCAAGGTCTGCTGGACGAGGTAGTGATTGCCCGCAATGGCAAGCCCGCGGCACGCTTGCTGCCGCTGGCAACGGCGCAGGCTGATCGGGCGTGCCGGCTTGGTGTGGCGCGTGGCCGATTTGAGGTGCCGGGTCCGCCTGCCGACATTGACGACGAAGTCCTACACCTGTTCGAAGGCACTTGACCGTGCGTATCCTGCTCGACACGCATGTCGCGCTGTGGGCTGTGGCAGGAAGTCCGCATCTTTCGCGCTCGGCAGCACAGGCCATCTTGGATGCAGATGAGGTGTGGGTCAGCGCCGCATCGATCTGGGAAATCACCATCAAGCATGCGCTGTGACGCGGTGACATGCCGGTGTCCGCATCGAAGGCCGTACAGGCATTTCGTGATGCCGGTTACGCCCTTCTGCATGTATCGGCAGCACATGCCGCGC
>JANOJJ010000296.1:0-2295 GCA_031408155.1 Rubrivivax sp. | reverse complement strand
GCCGAAGATCATGACGATGCTCGACTTCAACCTGTGGAGCTGGAACAGCCGCATCTTCCCGGGCATCGACCCGTTGGTGGTGCGCAAGAACGACAAGGTGCGCATCCGCATCGGCAACCTGACGATGACGAACCACCCGATTCACCTGCACGGACACGAGTTCCTGGTGACCGGCACCGACGGCGGGCCGACGCCGAAGTCGAGCCGGCAGTACGAGGTGACGACCGACGTGGCCGTGGGCCAGATGCGGCAGGTCGACTTCCTCGCCGACGAGGAAGGCGACTGGGCCTTCCACTGCCACAAGAGTCACCACACGATGAACGCGATGGGGCACGACGTGCCGACCATGATCGGCGTCGATCACCGCGGCATCGCCAAGCAGATCACCCAGCTGATCCCCGACTACATGGTGATGGGCGAGCGCGGCATGAAGGACATGACCGAGATGGAGATGCCGCTGCCCGACAACACCGCCGCCATGATGACCGGCACCGGGCCGTTCGGCGCTGTCGGCATGGGCGGCATGTTCAGTGTTGTGAAGGTGCGCAAAGACCAGAAGGCAGGCGATTACAAAGATCCGGGTTGGTACAAGCACCCGCCCGGAGAAGTGGCCTACGAGTGGACCGGTGCGCTGCCCGACCCGGCGCGGTTCAAGGCCGAGGGAACGGGCTCGATGAAGCCGCTGGCTCGACCCAAGACCGATACCGAGGTCCAGGTTCGCAAGCCCGGCGCCGGCTCCGGCCAGCACAAGCATTGATAGAGACTGCAATGGGCATCGCTCTATGGGACAACCTGAAGGCGCAACCTGACGCTGCACGGGCACTGCAAAACTATCGCTGGCTGGCCGCGGGCTACGACGTCACTTGCACGCGGATCGTCGCGCTCAGGCAGCGAGCCGTTCGCGAGCTGAATCTGCGCCGCGGCGAAACGGTGCTGGACATTGCCTGCGGCACCGGGCCGACCTTGCCGGAGCTGGCCTCTGCGGTGGGTCCAACCGGTCGCGTTATCGGTGTCGAACTGAGTCCGGAGATGGCCGCGTCGGCCCGGCGTCGGGTCGAGGCGTTAGGGCTGAGTGAGTCGGTCCGGATCCACGAGTCTGCGGTTGAGTCGATGCAAGTCAGCCCACGGGCTGACGCATTGCTGCTTTGCTACACGCACGATGTATTGCAGTCACCGCTTGCTCTGGAGCGAATGATCTTGTCTGCAAAGCCCGGTGCTCGCCTGGCCATTGTCGGGATGAAGACCCTGCCATGGCTCTGGGGCTGGCCGGCCAACCTCTTCAACCTCTATCGCGCGCGCCGTTATCTGACGACCTTTCGCAATCTTCGCAGGCCTTGGCAGCTCTTCGAGCAGCGCGGCGCCGTCTTGCGCGTTGTGCATTCGGCACTCTGGGGCAGTGCCTACATCGCCGTGGGCGCCCTTGCGGACACTCGGCCGCCGAGCTCGCCGGCTCCTTTGTTCAACCCTTCCTCCAACCCGCTCCAGGCGGAATCACCAAAGGCAAATCGATGATGCAACTCATAACACTGTTGAAAGGCGCCATCCTCGCCGCCGCCGTTGTCACTTCGGGGCTCGCCGTGGCCCACACCGACAAGCCGCACGACAAGAAGGCCGGACCGGTCAAGAAGGAACAGAAAGAATGGGGCATTGCCAGCGACGCCAAGGCTGGCATCCGCACCATTGAATTCAAGATGACCGACAACATGCGTTTCACGCCCGACAAGCTGGAAGTCAAACAAGGCGAGACCGTCAAGTTTGTCCTCAAGAACAACGGTGCGGTTATGCATGAGTTCGTTCTCGGAACGAAGAAAGAACTCGAGGAGCACGCGGCGCTGATGGTCAAGTTTCCGACCATGGAGCACGACGAGCCCTACATGGCGCACGTGCCACCTGGCAAGACCGGCGAAATCGTCTGGACCTTCAACCGCGCCGGCGACTTCGACTTTGCCTGCCTCATTGCCGGCCACTACTCGGCAGGGATGGTGGGCAAGGTCAAGGTCGTGGCATCGGCTGCGACAAAGTGAAACGCCCCCGTCACAAAAGTTGATCACCGCATCACCACCACCACCGTATCCAAATCCCACGAGGAAACTGACCATGTACACGCAACTGAAGACGCTGCTCGCCGGCATTTCGCTGGCCCTGTTGACGCCACTGGCCGCTTTGGCCGACGACGCGCACCACAAGTCGGTGACGGCTGCAGCCGGTACCACCGCCGACATGACCGACGCCGAGGTGCGCAAGGTCGACATGGAAGGTGGAAAGGTCACGCTCAAGCACGCCGACATCAAGAAC
>JANOJJ010000267.1:0-3764 GCA_031408155.1 Rubrivivax sp. | reverse complement strand
GCCGAAGATGTGTTCCTGCCGGTACAGCGGCAGGTGATCCTGGTACTTGGCCACCAGCACCTGGGCCACACCTGCCACCTGCTGCTGTACGGCAACCTGCCCAATCCGACGCAGCAGCAAGATTTCCACCGGCTCGTCACCCATCACACGATGGTCAACGAGCAGATGCAGTTCTTTCTGCGCGGCTTTCGGCGTGACGCGCACCCGATGGCGGTGATGACCGGGCTGGTGGGCGCGCTGTCGGCCTTCTATCACGACAGCACCGACATCAACAATCCGCGCCACCGCGATATCGCCGCGATCCGACTGATCGCCAAGATGCCCACGCTGGTGGCCATGGCCTACAAGTACGGCGTGGGGCAGCCCTACATCTACCCGAAGAACAACCTGTCGTACTCGGCGAACTTCATGCGCATGATGTTCGCCACGCCGTGCGAGGACTATGAGCCCCACGACGTGCTGGTGCGCGCGATGGACCGCATCTTCATCCTCCACGCCGACCACGAGCAAAACGCGTCCACCTCCACCGTGCGCCTGTGCGGCAGTTCAGGCACCAACCCGTTCGCAGCCATCGCGGCCGGTGTGGCCTGCCTGTGGGGCCCGGCGCACGGCGGTGCCAACGAAGCCGCGCTGAACATGCTCGAAGAGATCCAGCGCAACGGTGGCGTCGAGAAGATCGGCGAGTTCATCCGGCAGGTCAAGGACAAGAACTCCAGCGTCAAGCTGATGGGCTTCGGTCACCGGGTCTACAAGAACTACGACCCGCGCGCCAAGCTGATGCGCGAGACCTGCCACGAGGTGCTGACCGCGCTCGGCCTGCACGACGACCCACTATTCAAGCTGGCGATGGCACTGGAAAAGATTGCACTCGAAGACGATTACTTCGTGTCGCGCAAGCTGTACCCGAACGTCGACTTCTACTCAGGCATCGTTCAACGCGCGATCGGAATCCCGGTCAGCCTGTTCACCGCCATCTTCTCGCTCGCCCGCACGGTGGGCTGGATCGCCCAGCTCAACGAGATGATCAGCGACCCCGAGTACAAGATCGGCCGCCCGCGCCAGCTGTTCGTGGGCTCCGTACGCCGCGACGTGAAGCCGATAGCCGAGCGCTAGGACCGTCGGCTGAGCCGCAAGGGGCGTCCCTGGGGCGGGGCTCAGAAGTGCATCGTCACCGCGTCGATCACCCGGTAGTCGTCGTCCACCACGGGCATCCAGTGCCACTTGTCGAAGGTGGTGCAGGGGTGTGAGATGCCCAGCGCCAGCAGGTCGCCGACACGCGGCTGCAGCGCCGATGCGTCGTCGAAGCGCAGGTGCGCGTGCTGGTCGTTCAGCCCCGTGATGCGCCAGCGGGCGTCGGTGGGCAGCGCCAGCAGCTGTCCGCTGCGGGCCAGTTGCAGCGGATGCGGCAGCTCGATATCGAACGACAGGTCGCGCCGGCCGCCGGTCAGCAGCGCCAGGCCGGGCTCGGGCCGGCTCTGCACCGTGGTCCAGACCTCGAGCGCCGGCTGCAGTTCGTCGCTGCAGCCGCAACGCTGCGCCACCAACTGCAGCAGGCGCTTGTAGTGGCCATGGTCGTGCGTGATGTAGCAGCCCGAGCGCAGCAGACCCCGCACCGGTCGTGACAGGGCAGGTCGCATCCGGGCGGCCACCAGGTCGAACAGCGCCGAGCCGCCGGCCGAGACGATCACTTCATCGGCCTCGAACAGGCCTTCGTCGTCGCAGGCCTGCGCGACCGCATTGACGCGTTGCATCAAGTCGTCGGTAGCGGCCGTGTCGGTGGCGCTGTCGCCGGTCACGCCCAGGCCTTCGTAACACTCGACGCCGACCAGGCGCACGGCCGGACTGCTGCGCAGTGCGCGAGCCAGCGCCAAGGCATCAGCGTGCTCGCGCACGCCGGTGCGGCCACCGACCACGCCGAGCTCGAGCAGCAGCTCGAACACCGGCGCCTGGCGTTGCGTGGCGCGCCAGCCTTCGATCTGCCGAAGCTGCTCGATCGAATCGACCAGGAAAGCCACGCGCAGGCCTTCGTGTTGGGCCAGCAGCCGGGCCAACCCGGCCAGGTCGGGCGCGGTCTGCACCTGGTTGGCGATCAGTGCGCGCCGCACGCCGGCCAGCACGCCGACGCGAAGCTGGAACACGCTGGCGAAGGTGATGCCCCAGGCCCCGGCGTCGAGCTGGCGCCTGAAGAGTTGCGGCGACATCGTCGTCTTGCCGTGCGGCGCCAGGTCGAGCCCGCGTTCGCGCGCGAAGGCCTGCATCCAGGCCAGGTTGTGCGCCAGCGCGCCGGCCTTCAGCACCGCTACCGGCAGCGGCAGGTGGCCGGCCAGGATGTTCCAGCCCTGGCGCGCGATTTGCGAACGGCGCACCGGCTCGGCCGCGAGCGGGAAGCCCTTCAGCCAGGGGCCGAGCAGAGGGTCGTGGGGGTCGGTCGGCATCGGTCCAGGGGTCGACAGTGGTTGGCCCAGGTGGTCTTGGGCGACGTCATGTTGCGACGGCAGACAGGCGGCTCAGTGGCCGAAATCGTCCTCGGTCGAATCGAGTCAGGCCGCAAGCCAGCGCAGAGTGTGACCGCCAAGCCCAAGCTCGCTATCCTGCGCCAACAAGACCCAGCGCAGACGGGATGCCGGAATCAGCCACGTCACGGCCACCCCTGGGGCTGCCGCCTGCGCTACAGCAGCGCCTTCAGCAGCTTGGCCATCTCGCTCGGGTTGCGCGTGACCGTGAAGCCGCACTCCTCCATGATCGCCAGCTTGGCGTCGGCGGTGTCGGCGCCGCCGCTGATCAGCGCACCGGCATGGCCCATGCGCTTGCCTGCCGGCGCGGTCACGCCGGCGATGAAGCCGACGACCGGTTTTTTCATGTTGACCTTGCACCAGCGCGCCGCTTCGGCTTCGTCGGGGCCGCCGATCTCGCCGATCATGATCACGGCGTCGGTGTCCGGGTCGTCGTTGAAGAGCTGCATCACGTCGATGTGCTTGAGGCCGTTGATCGGGTCGCCGCCGATGCCCACGGCGCTGGATTGGCCCAGGCCGATCTCGGTGAGTTGCGCCACCGCCTCGTAGGTCAGCGTGCCGCTGCGGCTGACCACGCCGATCCGGCCCTTGCGGTGGATGTGCCCCGGCATGATGCCGATCTTGATCTCCTCGGGCGTGATCGTGCCCGGACAGTTGGGGCCCAGCAGCAGCGTCTTCTTGCCGCCGCTCGCCTCTTTGCGCTTCATCTTGTTGCGCAGTTCCAGCATGTCCTTGATCGGGATGCCTTCGGTGATGCAGATCGCCAGGTCGAGCTCGGCTTCCACCGCTTCCCAGATGGCGGCGGCGGCGCCCGCCGGCGGCACGTAGATCACGCTGACGGTGGCGCCGGTCTGCCTGGCGGCGTCCTTCACGCTGGCGAAGATGGGGATGCCCTCGAAGTTCTCGCCGGCCTTCTTCGGGTTGACACCGGCCACGAAGCAGTTCTTGCCGTTGGCGTAGTCACGGCACATGCGGGTGTGGAACTGGCCCGTCTTGCCGGTCATGCCTTGCGTGAGGACCTTGGTGTTCTTGTTGATCAGGATGCTCATGTTCTTGTTCTCCTCACTTCACCGCGGCAACGATTTTCGTCGCCACGCGCGCGGCCAGTGGGTGTCGTTGAAGCGCGGTGACTGCCAATTGGCCGGGATCGGGTAGTGTACGGCGTAGCACTTGTCCTCGCACGGCGGTCTCCGCGCGTAAGGGTGCGTGCGCCCGCCGAGGTTGGACGTGTCGTGGACGTGCCCGCGCTCG
>JANOJJ010000265.1:0-10856 GCA_031408155.1 Rubrivivax sp. | reverse complement strand
GCCGTTGATAACGGCGAGGATGAGAACCCGAAACACCATGACCAATACGCGCCGATCATGGCGGAGATTGACAAGACCGATGAGGACTTTTTGCGCCTGTACGACGAAGGCCTGATCTACCGCGGCAAGCGGCTGGTGAGCTGGGACCCGGTGCTCAAGTCCGCGGTCTCCGACCTCGAGGTCGAGAGCGAGGAAGAAGACGGTTTCCTGTGGCACATCCGCTATCCCCTGGCCGACGGCTCGGGCGACCTGGTGGTGGCCACCACGCGCCCCGAGACCATGCTCGGCGACAGTGCGGTGATGGTGCACCCCGAGGACGTGCGCTACTCGCACCTCGTCGGCCAGCAGGTCCGACTGCCGCTGTGCGACCGCCTGATTCCGGTGATTGCCGACAGCTACGTCGACCGTAGCTTCGGCACCGGCGTCGTCAAGGTCACGCCGGCGCACGACGCCAACGACTACGCGGTCGGCCAGCGACATGGCCTGCCGATGATCGGCGTGTTGTCGCTCGACGCGACGATCAACGAGCAGGCGCCCGCGGCCTACCAGGGCCTGGACCGCTTCGTCGCACGCGCGCGGGTGGTGGCCGACCTCGAGGCGCAGGGCCTGCTGGTCGAGACCAGGCCGCACAAGCTGATGGTGCCGCGCTGCGCGCGCACCGGGCAGGTGATCGAGCCGATGCTGACCGACCAGTGGTTCGTGGCGATGAACAAGCCCGGCGCCGACGGCCGCAGCATTGCCGCCAAGGCGATCGACGCCGTGGCCAGCGGCCTGGTGCGCTTCGTACCCGAACAATGGGTCAACACCTACGACCACTGGATGGACAACATCCAGGACTGGTGCATCAGCCGCCAGCTGTGGTGGGGCCATCGGATCCCGGCCTGGTACGGCTCGAGCGGCGAACTCTTCGTCGGCCGCAGCGAGGACCAGGCGCGCCAACGCGCCACGCAAGCCGGCTACAGCGGCGCGCTGACACGCGACGACGACGTGCTCGATACCTGGTACTCGTCGGCGCTGGTCCCCTTCTCCACCCTCGGCTGGCCGGCCAGGACCGTCGAGCAGGACCTGTTCCTGCCGTCGAGCGTGCTGGTCACGGGCTTCGACATCATTTTTTTCTGGGTCGCCCGGATGATCATGATGACGACCCATTTCACCGGCCGGGTGCCGTTCCGCGACGTCTACATTCACGGCCTGGTGCGTGACGCCCACGGCAAGAAGATGAGCAAGAGCGAAGGCAACGTGCTCGATCCGGTGGACCTGATCGACGGCATCGCGCTGCCCGAGCTGTTGGTCAAGCGCAGCTCCGGTCTGCGCAAGCCCGAGACCGCGCCGCGCGTGCGCAAGGACACCGAGCGCGAGTTTCCCGAAGGCATCCCCGGCTACGGCGCCGACGCGCTGCGCTTGACGATGGCCAGCTACGCCAGCCTGGGCCGCAACATCAACTTCGACGCCAAGCGCTGCGAGGGCTACCGCAACTTCTGCAACAAACTCTGGAACGCCAGCCGCTTCGTGTTGATGAATTGCGACGGCAAGGACCGCGGTTTGAAGGAGCACACCCAGGCCGACTGCCAGCCCGCTGGCCAGGCCCACGGGTACCTGCGTTTCAGCCCCGCCGACCGCTGGATCACGAGCGAGCTGCAGCGCGTCGAAGCCGCGGTTGCGCAAGGCTTTGCCGAGTACCGGCTCGACAACGTCGCCAACTCGATCTACGGCTTCGTCTGGGACGAGTACTGCGACTGGTACCTCGAAATCGCCAAGGTGCAGTTGCAAGGTGGCTCAGAGGCCGAACAGCGCGCCACCCGGCGCACGCTGCTGCGGGTGCTCGAAACGGTGCTGCGCCTGTTGCACCCGGTGGCGCCTTTCATCACCGCCGAGCTGTGGCTGACGGTGGCGGTGGCCGCCGGTCGCAGGTCGGCCGATGACGGCCAGACCATCGTCACCGCGTCCTATCCGCAGGCCCAACCCGAGCGCATCGACCCGGCATCCGACGCCTGGGTGGTGCAACTCAAGGCCGCGGTCGGCGGCTGCCGCAACCTGCGCGCCGAGATGGGGCTGAATCCCGGCGAGCGGGTGCCGCTGCTCACGCATGGCGACGGCGCCTTCATGGCCGAAGCGACGCCGCTGCTGAAGGCGCTGGCCCGGCTGTCCGAGGTTCGCGTGATCGATGACGAGGCCGCATTCGCCGCCGCCACGCGAGCCGCGCCGGTGACCATGCTTGGCCAGGCGCGCCTGGCGCTGCATGTCGAGATCGACATCGCTGCCGAGACCGAACGATTGCGCAAGGAGATCACCCGGCTCGAAGGCGAGATCGGCAAAGCCGATGCCAAGCTGTCGAACCCGAGTTTCGTCGCCCGCGCGCCAGCCGCGGTGGTGCAGCAGGAGCAACAGCGACGCTCCGACTTCACGCAGGCGCTGGGTCGTCTTCGAGACCAGCTAGCGCGCCTGGGGTCGTCGACCTGAAGTCGGCCTGGGCCGTGCGCGCCTGCAGGATCTCGTCCATGCGCTGGGCCACCGCCCAGGCACTGCGAATACGCGATTCGCGCGTCGTACTGGCCACGCGCGGCGTGACCTGCAGCGAATCGATGGCGTGCAGCGGCCGGCCGGCGTCCAGCGTGCCGGGCTCCATGCTGTCGAACCAGGCCGCGGCCATGCGCCGCGTGGCCAGCGCATGCGCCAGCGCACCCTCGTCGAACAAGCCGGACGTCGCCAGACTCACCAGCACCTGGTTGGGCTTGCATTCCGACAGGTAGCGCGTTCCCAACAGCCCGTGGTAGCGCGAGTAGTAGCTCAGCAGCACGCACACGCCGTCGCTGTGTTCCATCACGTCGCGCAGCGCCACCGGCGCCACGCCCCAGCGCTCCCACAGGCCGTCGCCGGCGTGCAAAGCCGGGTCGTAGCCAATGATGCGCGCTCCGAAGGTGCCGAGCAGCGTCGCCAGCGGTCGCGCAGCCGGCGTCATGCCGACGATGCCGACCACCGACCCGCCCAGTTCGCGCCCCACGGCCAGCCCTTCGGCGTTGATCACCGGCACTCGGCGCAGCATCTGCAGCAGCGCACCGACTGCGAACTCGGCCTCGGCATTGGCGCTGGCGGTGGCCGGGCGCACCACTTCGATACCGGCACGCGCGCAGGCTTCTAGGTCGAGGTTCTCGGCACCGGCCGACAGCCGGCCGACCGTCATCAGGTGCGGCGCGGCACGCAGCACCGGCCGGTCGACCGCGACCGACGGCGGCAGCACCATGCCGTAGACACGCGGCAGCGCGGCACGGAACTCCAGCGGGTCATGCGCCAGGTGCGGGGCATAGACCACCGCATGCCGCGTCGACAGCCAATCCAGGACCTCGGGGTCCAGGGGTTCGACGACAAGCAACTCCATGGTCGGGGTTCACGCTTTCGGTAGGGCACGCGGACGGTGCGGTGCCAGAATCGGTCGGGCCCCACATTCTAGGTAAGCAAATGTTGATCAAGAAGGCGATATTCCCGGTAGCGGGCCTCGGCACGCGTTTTCTGCCGGCCACCAAGGCACAGCCCAAGGAGATTCTGCCGGTGGTCGACAAGCCGCTCATCCAGTACGCGGTCGAAGAGGCCTATGCCGCCGGTGTACGCGAGATGATCTTCGTCACCGGGCGCCACAAGCGGCCGATCGAAGACCACTTCGACATGACCTACGAGCTCGAGGTGGCACTCGAACAAGCGGGAAAGCAGGATCTGCTCGAGGTGGTGCGCAGCGTCAAGCCTGACGACATGGAGTGCATCTACGTTCGCCAGCCCCAGGCGCTGGGCCTGGGGCATGCGGTGTTGTGCGGCCAGCGCCTGGTGGGCAGCGAGCCGTTCGCGGTGCTGCTGGCCGACGATCTGATGGTCGGCGAGCCGCCGGTGCTCGAGCAGATGGTCGAGCAGTTCAACGAGTGGCGGGTCTCGATCCTGGCGGTGCAGGAGGTGCCGGCCGAGCACACGCGACGCTACGGCATCGTGGCCGGCAACCCGGTGGGCGAACGCCTGATCGACGTGACCCAGATCGTCGAGAAGCCGGCGCCCAATGAGGCGCCATCGCGGCTGGGAGTGGCCGGGCGCTACATCCTCACGCCGGGGGTCTTTCACGAGATCGCGAGCCAGCCGCGCGGTGTGGGTGGCGAGATCCAGCTGACCGACGGCATTGCCTCGCTGCTGCGCCGCGAGAAGGTCTTTGCCTACAGCTATCAAGGCCGGCGCTACGACTGTGGCAGCAAGGAGGGCTTCCTCGAAGCCAATGTCGAGCTCGCGCTGGCCCACCCCAACCTGGGCCCGGGCTTCCGGCAATTCCTCAAGTCGCTGCAGTTGTAGGCATGGCCGCACCGCCACTCGAATCCAGTCCCGCCGCGGATATCGCCTTGCGCACCCTGACGGCGGCCGACCCGCTGCGCTGGCTGCTGCTTGGCTGGCGCGACTTCACGCGCGCGCCCGCCATCGGGTTGTTCTACGGCGCCTGCTTCATGGTCATGGGCTGGGCCTTGCTCAAGGTCTTCGAGCGCGCACCGGCCTACATGCTGGCCCTGTCAGCCGGATTCCTGCTGATGGGGCCCTTCCTGTGCCTGGGTCTGTACCGCACCAGCCAACGGCTCGAAGCCGGCGACAAGCCCGACTTCGGGGACTCGCTTCTGGCTTGGGACACGCGCACCGGCCAGTTGAGCATCTTCGGCTTTGTCTTGCTGGTGCTCGAGATGCTGTGGGGCCGGGCGACGCTGGTGCTGTTCGCGGTCAGCTTCGACGGCATGCCCGACTTCCGTGGCTCGCTGCTGGCTCTGCTCGACACCGATAACATCGGTTTCATCGTCGCCTGGGTCGCCGTGGGCGGGGTCTTCGCCAGCCTCATCTACTCGATCAGCGTGGTCGCGATGCCGATGATCCTGCACCGCCAGACCGACGCCATCACCGCCGGCCTGACCAGCCTGCGCCTGGTCCTGGGCCAGCCCGGCGTGATGCTGCTTTGGGCGCTGACCATCACCGTCATCGTCGGCCTGGCCTTGCTGCCCTGGTTCGTCGGCCTGTTGGTCGTCGGGCCGGTGGTCGGGCATGCCAGCTGGCATGCCTACCGCGCGGCCGTCGCCGACTGATCCATCAAGGCGTCAATACGGTCGAGCCGGTGGTCTTGCGCGCTTCCAGCTCACGCTGCGCCTGCGCCACGTCGGCCAGGTCGTAGCGCTGGTCGATGCGAATCTTGACCTGCCCGCTGCCCACCATCGCGAACAGGTCGTCGGCCATGGCCTGCGTGGCTTCGCGCGTCGCGATGTGGCTGAACAAGGTGGCGCGCGTGAGGTACAGCGATCCCTTGGCGCCCAGGATGCCGGGCGCGAACGGCGGCACCGGCCCCGACGCGTTGCCGAAGCTGGCCAGCAGGCCGAACGGGCGCAGGCAGTTCAGGCTGCCGTCGAAGGTGTCCTTGCCTATGCTGTCGTAGACCACTTTGACGCCCTTGCCGCCGGTGATGTCCTTCACACGGGCGACAAAGTCTTCCTTTGTGTAGTCGATCGCGTGCGCGGCGCCATGCTCGAGTGCCAGCTGGCACTTGGCTGCGCCGCCGGCGGTGCCGATCAACTGCAGGCCCAGCGCCTTGGCCCATTGGCAGGCGATCAGGCCCACGCCACCGGCTGCGGCATGAAACAGCACATGGTCGCCGCTGTGCAGGCCTTCGGCCGGCAGCGTCTTCTTCAGCAGGTACTGCGCGGTCAGGCCCTTGAGCATCATGCCGGCTGCGCTGTCGAAGGCAATGCCGTCGGGCAACCTGACCACCGTCTTGGCCGACATCACGCGCACCTCGCTGTAGGCGCCTGGCGGGCTGCTGGCGTAGGCCGCGCGGTCGCCGACCTGCAGGTGCGTGACGCCCTCGCCCACCGCCTCGACGATGCCAGCGGCTTCCATGCCCAGCGTCAGCGGCAGCGGGTTCTGGTACAGACCGGTGCGCTGGTAGATGTCGATGAAATTCAGGCCGCAGGCATGGTGGCGGATGCGGATCTCGCCCGGGCCGGGCTGGCCGACCGCAATGTCGACCAGTTGAAGTTTTTCAGGACCGCCGAACTCGGTGATCTGGATGGCGCGTGGCATCGAATGTCTCCTCGTGGGTGTGGCAAAGCGTTCGAGGTTAAGCCAAGCGCGGCGGCCTTGGCGCGCCGGCATGGCACCATCGGTCATCCGCCACCATGAAGCGCGTCCTGCAAGCCCCCAACCTCGCCCTGGCCACGCTCTGGGCCGACCAGCTCGACGCCGTGGGCATCAGCGCCAGCGTGCAGCGCGCCTTTGCCAGCAGCATCGCCGGCGAACTGCCACCCGACCAATGCCTGCCCGAGGTGTGGGTCGCCGACGACTCCCAGTGCGAGCCGGCGCGGTTGCTGCTGGCCGCCTGGCAACACCTGCCGCAGCGGCTGTGGGCCTGCGCGAGCTGCCATGAAATCGTCGACGGCCCGTTCGAGTCGTGCTGGAACTGCGGCGCCACGATGCCGCCCGACGCCGCATGACGATCACGCCGCGGGTGGCCCTGGTGCTGGTCATCCCGCCCCTGATGTGGGCCTGCAACGCGCTGATCGGCCGCCTGCTGGCCGACAGCGTGCCGCCGCTGCTGCTCAACGCCATGCGCTGGGGTTCGACCCTGCTGGTGCTCTTGCCGTTGGGCTGGGGTGCCGTGGCCACGCCGCAGCGCCGGGCCGAATTGCGCCATTGCTGGCGAGCATTGGCGGTGCTCGGCCTGCTCGGCGTGGGCGCCTACAACGCGTTGCAGTATCTGGCGCTGCAGACCAGCACACCGATCAACGTGACTCTGATCGCGTCCAGCACGCCGTTGTGGATGTTGCTGGTCGGCGCCGTCTTCTACGCTGAACGCGTGCGTGCGCCACAGGCGATGGGCGCCTTGCTGTCGATGGCCGGGGTGCTGCTGGTGCTGGTGCGCGGCGAACTGGCAGGGCTGGCGCAGATCCGGCTGGTGGTCGGCGACCTGTGGATGTTGCTGGCTGCGCTGAGCTGGGCCTTGTACAGCTGGCGGCTGGCACGTCCCTCGGCGCTGCTGGCCGGTGCACAACGCCCGGCCTGGACCTGGGCCGAGTTCCTGCTCGTGCAGACCCTGTTCGGCGTGGCCTGGGCCGGCGCCGCAGCCGCCGCTGAGGTGGCCCTGGGCGCGCGCATGCAGCCACCGACGCCGCTGCTGGCGGTCGCACTCGTATTCCTGGCGCTGGGCCCGTCGGTGCTGGCGTACCGCTGCTGGGGCCTGGGCGTGAGCGCAGTCGGTCCGGCCGTCGCCGGCTTCTTCGCCAACCTGACGCCGCTGTTCGCGGCGCTGCTGTCGGTACTGTGGCTGAACCAGCCGCCGCAGCCCTACCACGGCATGGCCTTCGTCCTCATCGTGGCCGGCATCTGGGTGTCGAACCGGCACTGACCGTTGCCGGCCATTGGCGCAGGATAGCGGCAGCCTCGATGTGCGCCGCCGACAGAACCGTCAGGAGGGTGGCGCCACCGCGTGGGTTGGCATACACCGTCATCACAGACGGTCATCAGGCGGCAAGCGTCGACCGAGCCCGCCTGCAACGGCCAGTGCCAGCAGCGCCAGACTCCAGCTTTGCGGGGTCGCCAGGGCGGTGATACCGTGAAAGGCCTCGGTAGTGGCGCGTCCCGTGAACGGCGTGCCGCTGAACCCCGTCGCTGGGTCGAACTCGAACTCGGTGGTGCTGAACATCATGCCGGGCAGACCCGGCACGATGCCGTCCACCACGTCGAACGCCTGGCCCGCAACGAAGGTCGGCAGCGCCGCCAGGAATACCGTCAGATCGACCAGGGAATGCAGCACGTCACCATCGCCCAGCACGCCGTCGCCACTGGTGTCGGCGAACAGGTCAGGGATCCGGACCTCGACACCAAAACCTACCGCCTCCCCCAGCGCACCGAAGACATTGGACAACACGAAGCTGGCCGAGGTCGGGTCGAACAACATGGCCTCTATCTTGAGCGTATTGACTTCGCCGCTGTTCTGGATGATCTTCGTCCTCTGAAACACATCGAACACGGCTTCGTCGTCACCGGGATTCGGCCCCGTCTGGACCCGCTTACCGATGCCGAACGTGACCTGCTGGTCGCGCTCACCCAGCTTGGTCTGCGGGTACAAGACAGCGGGAATGATGCCGCCGGCGGCATCGGTGACCCAGACCGTGAACTCGCACAGTCTGTGCAAGCAGACCTCGACCACCTGGCCGTTGGCCGGCCGCGGGAAGGTGACGGCAGAGACAGCCGGCTGCACGAACACCAGCGAGACGACGACCGCCAGAACCTTGAGAGATGTCGACATGGCGCCCTCCAGGGAGAATTGATTGACGAAAGGCATGTGGCCCGTACAGGACTTGCCCGAGCACAACCGTTAGCGGCACACTGACTGAATCCAGCGTCTTGGCGCTGACCCGGATGCAGGAATCGCGCCTGCGGTCGCCCTCGTCGGCCAGGCGACGCTTCTTGTGCCGCATCGAGCAAGCCCACGGACGAGGAGGTATTGCGATGCGCAAGCTCAGGCCTGCCGATGACGACGCCATTCGTTCGTCGATCGTCCAGGCCTCGCTGTGCTCGGCCGAATTCCGCTTCCTGCACCGGCTGCATGCCGTCCTGTTGGTCAGCGTGGGCTGTTCCTGCTACGACGTCGCGCGCTGGTTCGGCGACGACCCACGCAGCGTCGAGCGCTGGATTCACCGTTACGAGCGCGGGTGCCTGGACGGCCTGCGTGATCAACCACGCCGGGGCCAGGCGGGCCGCCTGACGGCCTTCGAGCTCGGCCGGCTGCAATACGATGTCACCCGCGAACCGAATCGAACGGAATACTGCCAACCGCACTGGAGCGGCAAGTTGCTGGCCCGCCATATCGGGCAGCAGTTCGGCGTGGCGCTGAGCGAGCGCCAGTGCCAACGACTGCTGCTACGCCTGCGGGCTGCGACCGCGATGCGGCACGAGCACGACGTTCGGGCCTGACGGGCCGAACCGGCCGCACAGCCCGCGAGGCAACAGTGTCAAGCCGCTCGACACTTCGATGCCGCACGACCTGCAACCCGGCCCGAGGCGGGGCCGGACAGCACCCCGCCCTCGGGCGCTCAGAAGGTGCCCGGATAGTTGCCGCCGTCGATCAGCACATTCTGCCCGGTGATGTAGCCGGCGTGCACGCTGCACAGGAAGGCGCAGGCGGCGCCGAACTCGGCGCTCGTGCCCAGCCGCCGTGCCGGCGGCACGGCGGCACGTGCGGCCACGATCTCGTCGATGCTCTGGCCGGTCTTCTTCGACGTTGCGGCAGCCATGCTGCGCACGCGATCGGTGTCGAACACGCCCGGCAACAGGTTGTTGATGGTGACGTTGCGCGACGCCACGCGCACCTGGCGCGACAACCCTGCGATGAAGCCGGTCAGGCCGCTGCGTGCGCCGTTGGACAGGCCCAGCACGTCGATCGGCGCCTTCACCGCGCCGCTGGTGATGTTGACGATGCGGCCAAAGCCGCGCTCGGCCATGCCGTCGACCACCGCCTTGATCAGTTCGATCGGCGTCAGCATGTTGGCGTCCACCGCCTTGATCCAGTCGTCGCGCGTCCAGTCGCGAAAGTCGCCCGGCGGCGGGCCGCCGGCGTTGTTGATCAGGATGTCGACCTGCGGGCAGGCCGCCAGCGCGGCGGTGCGGGCTTCGGCGCTGGTGATGTCGCCGGCCACGGCGCGCACCTGCACCGCCGGGTTGAGCGCGCGCAACTCGGCCGCGCTGGCCTCCAGTGCCTCGGCGCCGCGTGCGGTGATCACCACGTTGACGCCCTCGGCGACGAGCGCCCTGGCGCAGCCCTTGCCCAGGCCCTTGCTGGCGGCGCAGACCAGCGCCCAGCGTCCTTGCAGTCCGAGATCCATGTTCGTTTGCTCCGGGTTGTGTGGCTGCACCTGCAGCCGTTGTGTCGAGCTCGATTGTGCCCAGCCGGCTTCGACCCGATGTCGCACGGGCTGCTCGGTGCCGGCTGCGTCAACGCCTGCTGAACCCTGCGCCGCCGAAGCGTCGCCGCAGACCGACGCTCAGCCGTCGGACGTGAAATCGTGCGCCGGCCATCGGGTCCGGCCTCAGTACCCCGCTGCCTGCCCGTCCCGGCGCGGGTCGCTGGCCGCTGCATAACCTTCGACCGAAGGTTCCCCGAGGCGCCAGATGAACTGGCCCGCGCCATAGTCCTGGTAGCTGTCGGCAAAGGGCTGCACGACGTGGCCCAGGTCGCGCAGGCCCTGCGCGGTGGCGCCGGAGAAACCCTGCTCGTTGTTGACGATGCCGTTGCTGAAGCGCCAGCGCGGGGCGTCACAGGCCGCCTGCGGCTGCTGCCGATAGTCGAGCATTCGAACCAGCGCCTGCAGGTGCCCTTGCGGCTGCATGTCGCCGCCCATCACACCGAAGCTCATCACCGGCTGGCCGTCCTTGGTCAGGAAGGCCGGGATGATGGTGTGAAACGGCCGCTTGCCCGGGCCCACCAGGTTGTCGCTGGCCGGGTCGAGCGTGAAGCCGTGGCCGCGGTTCTGCAGGCTCAGGCCATAGCCCGGCACCACGATGCCCGAGCCGAAGCCCATGTAATTGCTCTGAATGAAGCTGACCATCATGCCGCCCTCGTCGGCCGTGGTCAGGTAGATGGTGCCACCCCTGGGGGCGTGGCCGCAGCCGTGGTTGCGCGCGCGTGTCGGGTCGATCAGCTTCGCACGGCCGGCCAGGTAATCGCGGTCGAGCATCTGCGCCGGCGTCAGCCGCATCGCCTTCGGCTCGGCCACATACATGTAGACATCGGCAAAGGCCAGCTTCATCGCTTCGATCTGCAGGTGCTGCGAGGCCGCGCCGTCGACCGGCAGCGAGGC
>JANOJJ010000259.1:0-40422 GCA_031408155.1 Rubrivivax sp. | reverse complement strand
AGATTTTTTCATTGCAACTATCTCCTAGGTTGAACAAAGAGGTCCCGATCGGGGAGGTCACCCGGCAAGGTGGCTGATCAGGCCAACCTCCTCAGCGGAAGTTGGTCGCATTTCACCAGACGGCCCACCGGCTTGCAAAGGCAAGGCCTCGAATTCGCCCATGGCTGTTGTCTGGCAACAACGTGAAACGATCGTCGCAGCCAAGCCACGTAAGCAGGCCCCGCCCTGAGAGCTCGACT
Organism: Rubrivivax sp.; assembly: GCA_031408155.1. GTDB lineage: Bacteria > Pseudomonadota > Gammaproteobacteria > Burkholderiales > Burkholderiaceae_C > Rubrivivax. The sequence goes on along the minus strand of JANOJJ010000259.1, from coordinate 40,183 downwards.
ATCCTTCGCCGCATGAACACCGTCGATCGTTGGTTGGTGAGCGCTGACAACGCGTTGAGGACACTGAGCGGCGCAGTTCACGCTGCGCGCCCTTGCCCGGGTCGGGCCGACGCCGAGCCGCTGCCCGCGGTCGACCGAGCGGTGTCCGGCGCCTTGATGCGCGTGAACCACGTCGGCGAAGTCTGTGCACAGGCGCTGTACCAGGCCCAGGCGTTGACGGCGCGCACGCCTGAGTTGCGCGCGCGTATGCAGGCGGCCGCGCGCGAAGAACTTGATCACCTGGCCTGGACCGGGCAACGCCTGCACGAACTGGACAGCCGACCCAGCCTGCTCAATCCGCTGTGGTACGCCGGCGCCTTCACCGTCGGGCTGTTGGCCGGTCGCCTGGGCGACGCCACCAGCCTGGGCTTTGTCGTCGAGACCGAACGCCAGGTCGAACAGCACCTGGCCGGCCACGTCGACCGCCTGCCGGCGGCCGACACGCGGTCGCGCGCCATCGTCGAGCGCATGCGCGACGACGAACAGCGGCATGCCGACGACGCACTCGATGCCGGTGGCCACGTACTGCCGCTGCCGGTGCGCTGGCTGATGCGCGGTGCTGCCAAGGTGATGACGACCACCGCGCATCACATCTAGACCCCGCGACAGGGCCGCTCAGGCCGGCACGATCTCGTGACTGGTGGTGATGGCGGCAGTCTTGCCGAGCATGGCGCTGGCCGAGCAATAGCGTTCGTGCGACAGCGCGATCGCGCGCTCCACCACCGCAGGCGGCAAGTCCGGGCCGGTGACGACGAAGTGCATGTGGATGCTGGTGAAGACCTTGGGGTCGGTGGCCGCACGCTCGGCTGTGACCTTGACCTGGCAGCCCCGTACGTCGTGCCTGCCACGCTTGAGGATCAGGACCACGTCATAGGCCGTGCAGCCGCCGGTGCCGGCGAGTACGGTCTCCATCGGTCGCGGCGCCAGGTCCCGTCCGCCGCCGTCGGGCGCGCCGTCCATCGTCAGCACATGACCGCTGCCGGTCTCGGCCACGAATCCCATGCCCATCGCGGGCATCCAGTTGACTGTGCATTCCATCGTTGCTTCCCGTTCCGGCCGGCCCGTCGGAAGGCGGGGCGAGGGCGCCGGATTGTGCAATGCGACGGTCGAGGCCGCACAGACCCCCCGCTATCCCCCCCGATGGCGTATTGCGCTGCAACATGACGCTGCTAGACTGCAACGCATGGGCTGTCGATGACGGTCCGCCACTTGTCTCCTCCACCTCCTTCAATGGTGGATTGGACCCCGGTGCCACAAGCACCGGGGTCTTTTTTCTGGGCCGTTCCAGCCCAGGGGCTGCCGTATCATCCGCCGCCTTTGACCGCACCTACCAAGGCCCGAGATGCCCGCCAGCGCCGCCGCCCCGAACTCTGCGCCGGCCGTGCGCGCGCTGAGCCCCAGGAACGCACGCGTGGCGGCCGAGTACCTGCGCAAGATCCTGTCCGCCCGGGTCTACGACGTAGCGCGCGAGTCGGCGCTGCAGCCGGCGCGCAGCCTGTCGCGCCGGCTCGGCAACCATGTGCTGCTCAAGCGCGAGGACCAGCAGGTGGTGTTCAGCTTCAAGCTGCGCGGGGCCTACAACAAGATGGCCCACCTGAGCGCCGGGCAGCTCGCGCAAGGCGTGATCTGCGCCTCGGCCGGCAACCACGCCCAGGGCGTGGCGCTGGGCGCCAGGAAGCTCGGCTGCCGCGCCGTGATCGTGATGCCGGTGACCACGCCGCGCCTGAAGGTCGACGCGGTGCAGGCGCTGGGCGGTGAGGTGGTGCTGCATGGCGACAGCTACTCCGACGCCCATCTGCACGCGGTCGAACTGCAGAAGGAAGCCGGGCTGACCTTCGTGCACCCGTTCGACGACCCCGACGTCATCGCCGGCCAGGGCACGGTGGGCATGGAGATCCTGCGCCAGCACCAGGGCCCGCTCGACGCGGTGTTCGTGGCCATCGGCGGCGGCGGTTTGATCTCGGGCGTGGCGGCCTACATCAAGGCGGTCAGGCCGGAGGTGAAGGTGATCGGTGTGCAGACCACCGACTCCGACGCCATGCTGCGCTCGATCAAGGCCGGCAAGCGCGTGCAGCTGGCCGAGGTCGGCCTGTTCGCCGACGGCACCGCCGTCAAGCTGGTTGGCGAGGAGACCTTCCGCGTCGCGCGCGCACTGGTCGACGACTACGTGGTGGTCGACACCGACGAGGTCTGCGCCGCCATCAAGGACGTATTCCAGGACACACGCAGCATCATGGAGCCCTCGGGTGCGATGGGCGTGGCCGGCGTCAAGCAGTACGTGGCCACGCACCGGCTCAAGGGCCAGACCTTGGTTGCCGTGACCTGCGGCGCCAACATGAACTTCGACCGCCTGCGCTTCGTCGCCGAGCGGGCCGAGTTCGGCGAACAGCGCGAGGCCCTGTTCGCCGTCACCATCCCCGAAGAACGCGGCTCGTTCAAGCGCTTCTGCGAACTGATCGGCCCGCGTTCGGTGACCGAGTTCAACTACCGCATCTCCGACGACCGCGTGGCGCATGTCTTCGTCGGCCTGACGATCAGCCGCCGCGACGAGGCCGAGCGCATCGAGCGCCACTTCGTGCGCCACCGTTTCGCTACCGTCAACCTGACCGACGACGAACTGGCCAAGGAACATGTGCGCCATATGGTCGGCGGGCATTCAGAGCTGGCGCGCGACGAAAGGCTGTTCCGCTTCGTCTTCCCGGAGCGGCCGGGGGCGCTGATGCGCTTCCTGGCCGCCTTGCACCCGAGCTGGAACATCAGCCTGTTCCACTACCGCAACCAGGGCGCCGACTACGGCCGCATCCTGGTCGGCATCCAGGTGCCGGCCGGTGACGAACGCGCGTTTCGCGAGTTCCTGCGTTCGCTGGCCTACCCGCATGTCGAGGAGACCGACAACCCCGTGTACCGACTGTTTCTGGGCTGAGTCGGACGAAAGGGCCCGCCTGCGCGGGGCCTTTCGCCTACGAAGGCCCGAGCCCTCCGTGGCGAGGCCTGAGGCTGGACGCGATTTCACGCGGACGGGCTGTGCTGCGTACACTGCCGTCCATGCAGCCCAACCGCTCGCTGGTCTCGCCCACCTCGCACCCGCAACTGGAGCACGAGTTGGCCGGGATGCTGCAGCGACGCCGCGCGGTCGGTGGCGACCTGGGCCCGCTCGAGCCGCTGGCCATGCGGCTGGGGCTCATGCAGCGCACGCTCAAGCCGCAGTTCAGCGACCCTCAGTTGCTGATCTTCGCCTCCGACCATGGCATTGCGGTGGAGGGCCTGACCTCGCCCGATGCGCCGAAGACGCACGAACTGGTGCGCCAATTGCTGACCGGTCATTTGCCGCTGTCGGGATTTGCCAAGGCGCAGCAGCTCGAGTTGTCGGTCATCGATTGCGGCGTGGCTGCCGACCTCGAGGCCCACGATCACCTGCTGATGCGCAAGATCGCGCATGGCACGCGCAACGCGCGGCTGACCGCCGCGATGTCGGCCGACCAGGCCCAGGCCGCGATGCGCGCCGGCATGCAGTTGGGCTATCGCCTGCGTGGCAACTTCGCGATCTTTGCCAGCCTTGGCCTCGGAGCCGACTTCTCAGCCGCGCTGGTGCTGTCGCGGCTGGCCGACTGCCCCTTGCCCGACTTGCTGCGCAGCGGGCCCGACATGGGTCGCCAGGAACTGGCCCGGCAGGTCAAGCTGGGCCAGGCGGCACTGGCCCGACATCGCGACGCGATCGAGCCGTTGGCGGTGGCGGCGGCTCTCGGTGGATTCGACATCGCGATGATGGTCGGCGTGATGCTGGTGGCGTCGAGCCGGCGCCACCTGCTGGTGATCGACGGCATGGCGGCCTGCGCCGCGCTGATGGTGGCCGCGCGCATCGCGCCGCCGGTCACCGACTACTGCGTGTTCTGCCGCAGCCATTCTCATGGCGGGCTCGACCAGGCGCTCGACCTGTTCCGCGCCTCGGCCTTGCTCGAACTGGGCATGCAGAGCATGGACGGCACCGGCGCCACGCTGGCCTGGCCGATGCTCCGATGCGCCGCGGCCCTGCTGGGCGAAGTGGTCGATGACGACGAGCACATCGCGACCCAGGTCTTCGACAGCGTGCAGGGCAAGCTCGACGCCGACCCGTTGCACAACTTCAGCGGCCCGGCCCTTTTTTGACCGCCGTCGGTCGGGTCGCCGCCCGCCGTAACGTCAGCGCAGGTTGCGCACGTCGGTCGGCGCGGTCTCCGGCTGATGTGACTCGTCCGCCTGCGCGGACGCATTCGGCGCCGGCACCTGCACCACACCGATCGGCGCACTGAGCGTGCGCATGCCTCGCGCGCGGCCTGGTGGAAACACGCCGAGGTTGGGTGCCGCACCCGGGATGGGGGGCGCTGGTTGCAGCGTCAGCTGTGGCGGCACAGGCACCATGGCAGCGGCCGCTGGCAGGCCCGGTGGCGCCAGGACTACCGGGGCCGCGCCTGGCACCCCGGTGGCCGGCTGCGGCAAGGGCGGCAATTCGAGCGCCACCAAGGCCGGGCTGCCGCGCGGGCCGATGGCCACCGCACGCGCCTGCACCGACTGCAGCACCAGGTCACCGTCGACCAGCGCACCGACGCGAAAGGCACGCGGCATCTTGCCATCGACCGCGATCAGCGCCACGCCTTGAGCGCGAGCGGCCGCCGCTGCCGGCGCAACCACGCCAATGAGCTTGAAACGTGAACTCTCGGCCGGCGCGGGCGCTTGGTCGGCCACCGGCGGCGATGCGGCTTCGACGCCGAACAGACGGCTCAGGTCACCGCCGGCGGCCACGCCCGGCAGCGCCAGCGCCGCTTGCGCCGGCACGGCCAGCGGGCGCGCAAACAGCTTGACGCCCCAGGCCACGCCGCTGGCGGCCACCAAGGCCCAGACCACGAGCGTCAACCAGCGCGACAGCATGCGGCGATTATGATTCAGCGCCTGTTCCCCACTCGGCCGGCCCCAGGCCCGCCCCTGCCGCCATGCGAGCGAAATCCATCCCCCGCGTCGTGCGCGGCTTCACGCTGATCGAACTGATGGTCGTGCTGGTGATCATCGGCGTGCTGGCGGCGCTGATCGTGCCCAACGTGCTCGACCGCACCGACGACGCCCGGGCGACGGCAGCGCGCACCGACGTCAACAACCTGGTGCAGGTGCTCAAGCTGTACAAGCTCGACAACCAGCGCTACCCCAGCGCCGAACAGGGTCTGGAGGCGCTGGTGCGAAAGCCCGCCGCGGGCTCGATCCCGCCCAACTGGAAGCCCTATCTCGACAAGCTGCCGGCCGACCCCTGGGGCCGCCCTTACCAGTACGTCAACCCAGGCATCAGGGGCGAGATCGACGTCTTCAGCTTCGGCGCCGACGGTGTGTCGGGCGGTGAAGGCAAGAATGCCGAGATCGGCTCCTGGCAATAGCCGGGCCGTGCCCCCGGCCCGCGCTGCGCGGTGCAGGCGTGGCTTCACGTTGATCGAGGTGATGGTCGTGCTGGCCCTGATCGCCATCGCCGCCGGCCTCGTCAGTCTGTCCTTGCGCGACGGCAGCGCGACCCGGCTCGAACGCGAAGCCGCCCGCTTGTCGGCCCTGCTCGAGACCGCTCGCGCCGAGGCGCGTGCCGCTGCGCTGCCGGTGCGCTGGATGCTGACGCCCGAATCGAGCGAGCACGCTTTCCGTTTCGTCGGCCTGCCGGCGTCGCGCAGCATGCCCACGCGTTGGCTCGACAACGAAGTGGTGGCGCAGATCGCCGGCAGCCGCGGCACCCTCGTGCTCGGCCCCGAAGCGCTGATCGGCGCGCAAAGCGTGCTGCTGCGCATCGACAGCCAGACGATCGAAATCGGCACCGACGGGCTGCGGCCGTTTGCGGTGCTGGTCAGCGGCAGCGACTCGCCGTGATCCGCGCGCGCGGTTTCACGCTGATCGAGGTGCTGGTGGCATTGGCCATCGTCGCCGTGGCGCTGGCTGCCGGGGCGCGGGCGGCCGGCGCGCTGAGCGACAACGCAGACCGTCTGCAACAGGTGCTGGCCGCGCAGTGGTGCGCCGACAACCAGCTCACCGGGCTGCGGCTGGCGCGCAGCCTGCCCGGCATCGGCGAGGCCGACTTCAGCTGCGAACAACTGGGCCGCAGCTACAGCGGCAAGCAAGTCACGCGGCCGACGCCCAACCCCAACTTCCGCCGCGTGGACGCGCAGGTCAGCGACGACAACGGCCGTCTGCTGGTGACGCTGACCACCGTGCTGTCGCGCAACTGATGGCGGTCCGCGCAGGCTTGCAACGGCGACCCGGTGGCTTCACGCTGGTGGAGGTGCTGGTGGCGCTGTTCGTGATGGCGCTGATGGCGGCCCTGGCCTGGCGCGGCGTCGACGGCGTGCTGCGCAGCCGCGACGCCGGGCGCGACAGCGTGGACCACACGGTCCTGCTGGCGACGCTGTTGTCACAGTGGGAGACCGATCTGCAGTCGCTGCATGTCGACTCCAGTCTGCCCGACGCCTTGCGCTGCGACGGCCGCACGCTGCGCCTGGTGCGACGCGCCGAAGGCGGGGTGCAGGTCGTGGCCTGGTCGGTGCAGGGCAGCGTCTGGCAGCGCTGGGCGTCACCCGCGGTCACCGCCGCGGGCGATCTGCAACAACAGTGGCTGCTCAGCCTGCAGCTGCACGGCGGCGAGCCCGAACAACTGCGCTTGCTCGAAGGCGTCACCGACTGGCAGATCTACTTCTTCCGTGGCAACGCCTGGACCAACTGCCAGTCCACGGGTGACCTGGTGGTGGTGGCACCTGCTGCGGCCAGCGCCGGCAGCGCGCCCAGCCGCACCGTCGAGCAACTGCCCACCGGCGTGCGCCTGCAGTTGCAGATCGACGGCAAGGCATTGACGCGCGACATCGCGATCGCGCCCGGCTCATGACGCCGCTTCGGACCCTTCGGCGGCAAGGCGGCGCGGCCTTGCTGCTGGCGATGCTGATCCTCGCGCTGGTGGCCACCGTCGCCTCGGCGATGGTGTGGCACCAGCAACGGGCGATCGAGGTCGAAGCCGCCGAGCGCGCGCGCGCGCAGGCGGCGTGGATCCTCAGCGGCGCGCTCGACTGGGCGCGCCTGATCCTGCGCGAGGATGCCCGCAGCAGCAGCACCGACCATGCCGGCGAACCCTGGGCCGTGCCCTTGTCGGAGGCTCGGCTGTCGACCTTTCTGGCCGCCGACCGTGACAACAACACCGACGGCGACCTCGACGCCTTCCTGTCCGGCGCGATCACCGACGCACAGGCACGCTACAACCTGCGCCGCCTGATCGCCGATGACGGCAAGCCGGTGCCCGCCGAGGTGGCTGCGCTGCGTCGTCTGTGCGAAGCCGCTGGCGTGGCCGGCGACCTGGCCGACCGCCTGGGCGACGGCCTGGCTGCCGCCTGGCACGGCGGCGGCAGCAACGACCCGGTGCCGCCGGCGCGGGTGTCGCAACTGGTGTGGCTGGGCATCGAGGCCGCCGCCGTGGCCCAGCTCGAGCGCTTCGTGGTCATCCTGCCGGTGCGCACGCCGGTCAACGCCAACACCGCGCCACGCGAGGTGCTGCTGGCCGCCATCGACGGGCTGGACCTGGCCGCCGCCGAGCGCATCGTGCAGGCGCGCCAGCGCAGTCCGCTGGCCAACATCGAAAAGCTGCGCGAACTGCTGCCCCAGGGCATGACCACCGACGATACGCGGGTCGGTGTGTCGTCGCGTTTCTTCGAAGTGCAGGGCCGGTTGCGGCTGGACGACCGGGTGCTCGAAGAGCGCTCGCTGGTCGAACGTGGCGCCAGCGGCAGCAGCGAGGTGCTGGTGCGCCAGCGCGAACGGCGCAGCCTGCAGGGGCCGTGAAGCCAGGGCGGGTCCTGCCGCAGCGGGCGGTGACAATAGCGCTTGCCCGCGCCACCATTCCTTGCATGCCGACCAAGCCCCCCGTCCCGCCAGCCTGTAGCCTTTGCCGGTCATGAGCGTGCTTGTCATCCTTCTGCCTGCGCGAGCGCGCAGCGCTGCCAGCGACGAAACGCCACCTGACTACGCCTTCGTGCTCAGCAGCGACGGCAGCGCCGTCACTCGCCAGGGACGGGCCGCGGCCGCGCAGCTGCCGCGCGCCGACAGCGTCTGCGCGGTCTTGCCCGAGGTCGACCTCAGCTGGCAGCGCATCACCGTGCCCAAGGCGCCGGCGGCACGGTTGCGCGCCGCTCTGGGCGCGGTGCTCGAAGACCAGCTGCTCGAGGACGACGAGGCGGTGCATCTGGCGCTCGAACCCGGCGTCGGCGGTGGACAGACGGGCTGGGTGGTGGTGACGCACAAGGCCTGGCTGGCATCCCTGGTGGCCGACCTCGAACGCGCCGGCGTGCCGCTCGATCGGGTACTGCCGCTGAGCTGGCCCGGCCCCACGCCCTGCCTGCACGCCCTGCCTGCAGCCAGCGACGCGGCCGACCCGATCCTGGTCTGGAGCCATGCCGACGGTGTTGCCTGCCTGCACCTGGGTGGCGGCCTGGCCCGGCAGCAGGTAGCGACGATCGACCGCAGCACGCTGGTCTGCAGCGCCCATCCGGCCGCGGTGGCGGCGGCCGAACGCTGGCTCGAGGCCCCGGTCAAGGTGCTGACCGACGCCGAGCGCGCGTTGCAGGCGACCCGGTCGCCCTGGAATCTGCGCCAGTTCGACCTTGCCCCGCACCATCGCGGCATGCTGGCCGTGCGCGAGACGCTGCGCCGCGTGAACGGGCCCGACTGGCGGCCGGTGCGCCTGGGCCTGGTCGCCTTGCTGTTGTTGCAGATGGTTGGCCTCAACACCTGGGCCTGGCGGCTCGAGCGCTCAGAGCTCGACAAGCGCCTGGCCATGACCCGGCTGCTGCAAAGCGCCCACCCACAGGTGCGATCGGTGCTCGACGCGCCGCTGCAGATGCAGCGTGAGACCGATCAGCTGCGCGCCGCCGCTGGCCGCACCGGACCCGGCGACCTCGAGCCGCTGCTGGCCGTGGCCGCCACCGCCTGGCCCGATGGCCAGGGGCCGCTGCAGGCCCTGCGCTTCGAACCCGGACGGCTGACCGTCACCACCGCCGGCTGGGCCGAAGCGCAGCGGGCGGCCTTTGCCGAACGCGTGCGCGGCGCCGGCTACCTGGCCGAGGCGCAGGGTGCGCAGGTCGTGATCAGCCGCGGAGGGCGGTCGTGAGCGCCAGCGCCACCGCTGAAGCCTTGCGCAAGGCCTTGCAGCCGCTGCAGGCCGCCTGGGCGGCGCGCGACGTGCGCGAGCGCCGGCTGGTGCTGGGCGCGCTCTGGGTGCTGGGCCTCTTCCTGCTGTGGACGGTGGCGCTGCAACCAGCCTGGCGTACGCTGCGCGAGGCCCCGGCCCGGCTCGACGCGCTCGACAGCCAGCTGCAGGCCATGCAGGCGCTGGCAGCCGACGTGCGCGAACTGCGCGCCGCGCCGCCGCTGGCCCGGGCGCAGGCCAGCGCCGCGCTGAAGGCGGCCAGTGATCGCCTGGGCGAACGCGGCAAACTGAGCGAACAAGGCGAACGCGCCGTGCTCACGCTGAACGACGCCAGCGGCGAGCAGTTGCGCAACTGGCTCGTCGAAGTTCGCGCCGGAGCGCGGGCGCGCCCGGTCGAGCTCAAGCTGACGCGCGGCGAGGTGGGCCTGTCGGGCACCGTCGTGGTCGCCCTGCCCGGTGCCTGAGCCGATGATTCGCCCGCGCCAACTGGTCCGACGCAGCCTGTCCGCCCTGCCCTGGCTGCTCACCACCCGCCGGCAGGCGCGCGACAGTCGCCCGTTCGCTCGGTCGCGCTTCGACGGCCTGCCGCCGCCGCGCCGCAGCGCGCCCTGGGTGCTGGCTGGCTTGCTGATCGGCTGCCTGCTGGCCCTGCTCGTGCATGCGCCGGCCAGCTGGTTGGCGACCGCGCTGGCCACGGCCAGCGAGCAGCGGCTGCTGCTGGCCGATGCGCGCGGCAGCCTGTGGTCGGGCAGCGCAGTGCTGGTGCTGACCAGCGGGCCCGGCAGCCGCGACGCCAGCGCATTGCCGGGGCGCCTGCGCTGGACCCTGGGCCTGGCGCGCGAGAACCGCGCCCGGCTCGAGCTGCGCCTGCGCCACGCCTGCTGCATCGGCGACCAGCTGCGGCTGCGCGTCGAGCCCGGTATCCAGCGCCTGCGCCTGTCGATTCCAGCTGGCCGCAGCGAAATCGGTGTGTGGCCGGCCGCCTGGCTGGCCGGCCTGGGGGCGCCCTTCAACACCGTGCGCCTGGGCGGCAGCCTGCGACTGACCGGCGACGCGTTCTCGGTCGAGTCGGTCGAAGGCCGCTGGCGCGTCGGCGGGCGGGTCGAACTGCAGGTGCTCGACCTGACGTCGGTGCTGGCCCCGAGCGGCTCGCTGGGCAGCTACCGGCTGGTCGTCAGCGGCGACGAAGGCTCGCCAGACGGTGCCCGGCTGGTGCTCGACACGCTGCACGGGCCGCTGCGCATGAGCGGCAGCGGCCAGTGGGTCGGCCCCAAGCTGCGCTTTCGTGGCGAGGCGCGTGCCGACAGCGGGTCGGAGCCGATGCTGAACAATCTGCTCAATCTCCTGGGCCAGCGCCGTGGCGCGCTGGCCCTCCTCGCGATCGGATGAGAATGACCTGCGCAAGAACCACCCCGGTCCGCCTGACCAGCCTGCTGCTGGCATTGGCGCTGGCCTTGCCCGTGCAGGCCCAGCCGGCCCCGGGCCGCAGCAAGGCCCCGGTAACGGTGAACTTCGTCAATGCCGACGTCGAGGCCGTGACGCGGGCCTTCGCCGCGATGATCGAGCGCCAGATCGCCGTCGACCCGCGCGTCAAGGGCACGATCACGGTCTACAGCGAGCAGCCGCAAAGCGTGGCCAGCGCTTACCAGAACTTTCTCTCGGCGCTGCGCGGCATGGGCTTCGCGGTGGTTGACAGCGGCGGCCTGCTCAAGGTCGTGCCCGAGGCCGACGCCAAGCTGCAGACCAGCACCGTGTCGGTCGGCGAGGTGGTGCGCAAGGGCGACCAGATCATCACGCAGATCTTCACTCTGCGCTACGAGAACCCGAACAACATGGTGGCCGTGTTGCGGCCACTGATCAGCGCCAACAACACCATCAACGCCAGCCCGGGCAACAACTCGCTGGTGATCACCGACTACGCCGAGAACCTGCAGCGCATCGCCAAGATCATCGCCGCGCTCGACCAGCCGGCGGCGTCCGAGATCGAGATCATCGTGCTGCAGCACGTGGTGGCCAGCGACGTGGCCGCGGTGGTGCAGCGCCTGGCCGACGGCGGCGGGCCAGCCGTGGGCGTGCCGGGCCTGGCCGTGGGCGGCGCCACCACGGTGCTGGCCGATCCGCGTTCCAACTCGCTGATCGTGCGTTCGGGCAATCCGGCCAGGATGGCGGCCGTGCGCGACGCGGTGACCAAGCTCGACCGCCCCGGCACGGGTGGCGGCGTGCCTGGTGCGCCAGGCATGTGGGTGGTGCACCTGAAGAACGCCGACGCGGTCAAGCTGGCAACCGTGCTGCGCGCGGCGTTTGCGGCAGTCGGCGGCCCTGGTGGTGGCGGCAGTGGCTCGGTGTCGCCATCGATCTCGGCGCCTACCCCGCTTGGCGGCGCGGCCGGTTCGGTGCTCGGCAGCAGCAGCGGCACTACCGCCAGCGCACAGTCCACCGCGCCGGTGTCGGGCTCGGCCCAACCGTCGACCGGCGGCAACATCCAGGCCGACCCGTCGACCAACTCGCTCATCATCACCGCGGCCGAGCCGCTGTACCGCCAGTTGCGCGCGATGATCGACCAGCTCGATTCGCGTCGGGCCCAGGTCTACATCGAGAGCATGATCGTCGAGGTGGCCGGCGGTGACGCAACCGACTTCGGCTTCGAATGGCTGGGTGTGCTCGGCCGCCGGGGCAACGAGTCGATCCAGGCGGTACAGAACATCCCGATCGGCGGCACACCCGGCATCGTGTCGATCAACACCGGCCTGGCAGCCGGCGCGCTGACACTGGGCCAGGGCCTGAATATCGGCCTGGTGCGCGCCTTGAACGGCATCACCACGCTGTCGGCCATCCTGCGTCTGCTGCAGAGCCAGACCCAGACCAACATCGTCTCGACGCCCAACCTGATCACGCTCGACAACGAAGAGGCCAAGATCGTGGTCGGCGAAAACGTGCCCTTCATCACCGGGCAGTTCACGAATACCGGTAACGCGACCACCAACCCGTTCCAGACCATCGAGCGCAAGGACGTCGGCATCACACTGCGCATCAGGCCGCAGATCGGCGAAGGCGGCGCGATCCGGATGCAGATCTACCAGGAGCAGTCGGCGGTCAAGACGACCACCGCGGCCGGCACCACCAACGCCGGCCCGTCGACCAGCAAGCGCTCGATCGAAGGCACGGTGACGGTCGACGATGGTCAGATCCTGGTGCTGGGCGGTCTGATCGAGGACACCTACACCACGACCCAGAACAAGGTGCCGCTGCTCGGTGACCTGCCACTGGTGGGCGCCCTGTTCCGCAGCGAAAGCCGCGAGCGCAAGCGCACCAACCTGATGGTCTTCCTGCGCCCGATCGTGATGCGCGACGCCGAGACGCAGTCGCGTTTCTCGCTCGACCGCTACGAACAGATTCGCGCCCGCCAACTGGGCGCGCAGCCCAGCCCGAGCTTCGTGCTGCCGATCGACAAGGCGCCGGTGCTGCCGCTGCTGCCGCCAGGCGGCGCGGTGCCCACGGCACCCTTCGATCCGCCGCCATCGGCACCCACACCCTGAGCCGCACGAGCATGGGCGCCCGCCACCCGCTGCCCTACGCCTTCGCCAAGGCGCACACCCTGCTGCTCGAGGACGACGGCAGCGAACTGGTCCTGTGGGCGGCCGAGACCACGCCGGCGTCGGCGCTGGGCGAAGTCGGCCGCCTGTACGACGTGGCGCGCCACGAGCACGAGGCTGCGGCCACGCTGGCCGGCCGCATCGCGTCGGCCTATGCCGGTGGTGAAGGCAGTGCCGCGGCGGTGATCGGCGAGGTCGAGTCGGGGGTCGACCTGTCGCGCATGATGCAGGACCTGCCGGCGGTGGAAGACCTGCTCGAGGCGGCCGACGACGCACCCATCATCCGCATGCTCAACGCGCTGCTGACGCAGGCCGCGAAGGACGGTGCGAGCGACATCCACATCGAACCCTACGAGCGCAGCAGCTCGGTGCGCTTTCGGGTCGACGGCACCTTGCGCGAGGTGGTGCAGCCGAACAAGGCGCTGCACGCCGCGCTGATCAGCCGGCTGAAGATCATGGCCGAGCTCGACATCGCCGAAAAGCGCCTGCCGCAGGACGGCCGCATCTCGTTGCGCATCGGCGGCCGCGCGATCGACGTGCGCGTGTCCACCCTGCCCAGCTCGCACGGCGAACGCGCGGTGCTGCGGCTGCTCGACAAGACCCAATCGAAGTTCACGCTCGAAGGTCTGGGCATGAGCGGCGACGTGCTGGTCGCCTTCAATCGCCTGATCCAGCAGCCGCACGGCATCCTGCTCGTGACCGGGCCCACCGGCTCGGGCAAGACGACCACGTTGTATGCATCGCTGGGCCGGATCGATACCGCCACCACCAACGTGCTGACGGTCGAGGACCCGGTCGAATACGAGCTGCCCGGCATCGGCCAGACGCAGGTCAACCCGAAGATCGACCTGACCTTTGCCAAGGCCTTGCGCGCCATCCTGCGGCAGGACCCCGACGTGATCATGATTGGCGAGATCCGCGACCACGAGACCGCACAGATCGCGATCCAGGCCTCGCTCACCGGCCATCTGGTGCTGGCCACGGTGCACACCAACGATGCCCCCAGCAGCGTGACGCGGCTGATCGACATGGGCGTCGAGCCTTTCCTGCTCTCGAGCAGCCTGCTCGGCGTGCTCGCGCAGCGCCTGGTTAGGAAGTTATGCCTTGTTTGCAGGAGGCAAGGCGACGCCGGCCCTTGGCACCCGGTGGGCTGCCCTGCCTGCAGCCACACCGGCTACAAGGGTCGCACCGGCGTCTACGAGCTGATGGTGGTCGACCAGGCGGTGCAGGCGCTGGTGCACAACCGCGGCGACGAGCAGGCCCTGATCCGCGCCGCGCGTGCCGCCGGGCTGCGCTCGATGCGCGACGACGGTGAACGGCTGGTGCGCGACGGCACGACCTCGGCCGAAGAGGTCGTGCGCGTGACGCGCGACTGACCCCGCAGCGTCCGACCGATGCCCGCCTACCGCTACGAAGCCCTCGACGCCGACGGCAAGGCCGCGCGCGGCCTGGTCGAAGCCGAGAGCGCCAAGGCCGCGCGCACGCACTTGCGGGCCCAGGCGCTGGTGCCGCTGGCCGTGACGCCAGTGGCCGAGGCCAACACCGGCAGCATGGGTGGCACGCGCTTCACGCGTCGGGTGTTCGGCTCCGCCGGACTGACCGTCTGGACGCGACAGCTGGCCGGACTGGTGGGCTCGGGACTGCCGCTCGAACGGTCGCTCACGGCGCTGGCCGACGAGGCCGAGGATGGGCGCCAGCGCGAGCTGCTGTCGCACCTGAAGAGCGAGGTCAACGCCGGCAGCAGCTTCGCCCGCGCCCTGGGCACCGCGCCGCGCGAGTTCGACGAGGTCTACCGTGCGGTGGTCGCTGCCGGTGAGCAGAGCGGCGCGCTCGGCCTGGTGCTCGACCGCCTGGCCGACGACCTCGAGCAACGCCAGCAACTGCGCGCCCGGCTGCTGGGCGCGATGCTCTACCCGGCGATCGTGTCGATCATCGCGTTGATCATCGTCGCCTTCCTCGTCACCTACGTGGTGCCGCAGGTGGCCTCGGTGTTCACCAGTTCCAAGCGTGCGCTGCCCGGGCTGACGCTGGCGATGCTGGGCTTGAGTGCCTTTCAGCGCCAGTGGGGCTGGGCGCTGGCGCTGGCGCTGATCGGCGGCGTCACGCTGCTGCTCATGGCGCGCCGCGGCGAGGCCTTTCGTGAACGCAGTGACGCGCTCTTCCTGACCCTGCCGCTGGTCGGCCGGCTGGCGCGCGGCTACAACGCGGCGCGCTTCGGCGGCACGCTGGCGATGCTGGCCGGCGCCGGTGTGCCGATCCTCAAGGCCTTGCAGGCGGCCGCCGAAACGCTGGGCAACCGCGCGATGCGTGCCGATGCGCTGGACGCGCTGGTCCAGGTCCGCGAAGGCGCGCCGCTGGCCAGTGCGCTGGCTGGCAAGAAACGCTTTCCGGGCCTGCTGGCGATGTTCGCGCGACTGGGCGAGCAGACCGGCCAGCTGCCGCTGATGCTGCAGCGCGCGGCCACGCAGTTGTCAGGCGAAGTGCAGCGCCGAGCGATGGCGGTGGCCACCATCCTCGAGCCGCTGCTGATCGTGGCGATGGGCGGCGTGGTGATGCTGATCGTGCTGGCGGTGCTGTTGCCGATCATCCAGCTCAACACCTGGGTCAAGTAAGGCCGGTTCGTGCGCGCTGCTGGCCGCCGGCTGGCAGCACAGGCTGGCGACTGCCAACGGCCTCACCAGCCTGAGCGGGTTCGTGACTTGCTTGGCCGGTGGTGGCGCAAAGCACACAATTGGGGGGCCTCCCGGGTGTTGTTCGGGACCTTGTCTGTGGCACGCTTTGCTTGAATGGCGTCAATCGACCAAGGAGTCCTGCGCATGAGCTCGAGCAATGGTCTGGTCCCCTACTCGCACGGGCGCATGCCGATCGCGAGCATGCGCAGCGTCTACCAGGTGGGCGACGTCGAGAAGCGCCTCGACAAGCTGCCCCAGCGCGAACACGAGACACTGCGCGCGACCTACGAGCGCATGCTCGAGAAAGGTGCCGATCGCTTCCAGGTCAAACCCTCGGGGCTGCCGGCGATGGCGCACCTGTACGACGAGCTGCCCAACTTCGGCGAGGTACTCGACGACTTGCGGCGCCAGCTCGCGCTGTGCCACGACAGCACCGATGCGCTGGAGATCACGCCGATGCTGCTGCTCGGCCCGCCGGGCATCGGCAAGACCCATTTCGCGCGCGAGGTGGCCCAGCTGCTGGGCACCGGGCTGGGCTTCATCTCAATGAGCAGCCTGACCGCCGGCTGGGTGCTCAGCGGCGCCTCGTCGCAGTGGAAAGGCGCGCGCCCGGGCAAGGTCTTCGAGACACTGGTCGATGGCCAGTACGCCAACCCGGTGATGGTGGTCGACGAGATCGACAAGGCGCGCGGCGAACATGCCTACGACCCGCTGGGCGCGCTGTACAGCCTGCTCGAGCACGACACCGCCAAGACCTTTACCGACGAGTTCGCCGAGGTGCCGATCGACGCCAGCCAACTGATCTGGGTCGCCACCGCGAACGACGAGCGCGCGATCCCCGACCCGATCCTCAACCGCATGAACGTGTTCGAGGTGCAGGTGCCCGACCGCGACGCAGCGCGTTCCATCGCGCTGCGCCTGTACCGCTCGATCCGCGGCCAGCACGACTGGGGCCAACGCTTCGACCCCGAGCCGACTGCAGCCATGCTCGAACGCTGCGCCCAACTGGCGCCGCGCGAAATGCGCCGCGCCTGGATGACGGCCTTCGGCAACGCCCGGCTCGACCGCCGCAGCACCGTGGAGGTGCGCGACCTGCCCGATGTCGCAGTGCGCCGGCAGCCGATCGGGTTCACCCATTGACCGCGCGACGCCGAGCCGGTCGCGCGGGCTTGCGTCCGCGCCACATCGCGGCGACCAGACTCTCGTGCTGCGGGTGGCCGGCATGCACCACTCCAGCCAGGCCGAGCAGCAGGTGCAGCATGGCAGCCAGCAGGGCGGCATAACCGGACACCTCGTGCACCGTGCCGCCTGCATCCGTCCAGCGGGCGGTGAGCACGATGAGCCAGCCCGCTGGGGCCGGGTTCGGACGAGGGCCGATCGACACCGTCCGGCGCTGCCGCTGGCGGCGCGGGCGGTGGCGGTTTGACCCGACCGTCTTCAATGTCTTTACCCCCCTCGAATGGGTGCACTCAGGGACAGTCCCGTAGGCCACGCTGCACAAATGTTGCTACGGTGCGCTTCTCGTTCGGAAGCTGCGAGTCGCCCGCGGCACATCCCTGTTGGCAGGCACCAAGCACCAAAACCCCCACGACGGAGAAACTCCATGAAACTGTCCATCCGCAAGCTGCTCGGCGCTGCCGCGCTGCTTGTCTTGGTGCCCGCACCGCCGGCGTACGCTGCATCGATGACGGTCGATTTCGAGAGCTCGGCCCCCAACCTGTACTTCCCCGGCGACAGTTTCATCGAGTCGCGCTTCAGGATGACAGCCGACTTCGATGCCGGCATCGTCGACGTTGCGAGCGCTCTGGGCGGATCGGCGCCCACCGGCAACGCCACCCAGTTCTTCACCGGGCTCAACGATGCCGGGCTGATCGTGGAACGAGACGATGGCGGGTTGTTCAACCTCGACGGCTTTTCTACCGCGTTCGTGCCGCTGAGCCCGCCATCAGCCCAGCAAACCTTCATTGTGGCCATCGGCGTACGCGCGGACAACAGTTCCTTCGGTTTGGCATGGTCGTTCTCGACGGCATTCGAAACCCTGGACGATCCGCTCGACTTCGGCCTCTTCACCGACGTCAAGTTCGTCGAGTTCTTTGCCTGCGCATTCGACGGTGTCGACTTTTGTACGCCCCCGACCCAGAACAACGGGCAGTTCGCCATCGACGACATCCGGTTGTCGTTCGTGCCGGAGCCGGCAACCCTGGCACTGATGCCGATCTTCCTGCTGGGCCTGGCGCTGCGTCGCCGCCGCGTCGCGCGCTGAAGCCCTCAACGACAAGGAGTTCTTGATGACCATTCGTCGTTTTACGCTGGCCGCATCGCTGCTGGCGCTGAGTCTGTCGGCCGGCGCTCAAACCGCCGCCACCAAGACCTACATCGTCGAGCTGGCCGATCCGCCGGCCGCCACCTACAGCGGTGGCCTCGGCGGCATCGCAGCCACCCGGCCGCCGGCGGGCAGCAAGCTCGACGCGACGGCACCCAACGTACGCGCGTACACCAACTATCTGGCCATCAAGCGCAGCGCCGAACTGGCCAGGCTGGGTGCCGGCGTCAACGTGCTGCACGACTACGCGATCGCCTTCAACGGCTTTTCGGCGCGGCTCACCGATGCCCAAGCAAGGTCACTCAAGGCGTCCGCCGGCGTCAGGTCGGTCGTCGAATCGCAACTGATACGCGCCGACACCTCGCGCACGCCTGCCTTCCTGGGCTTGAGCGCGCCTGGCGGCTTGTGGTCGCAACTCGATGCGGCGGCAAGGGGCATCACAGGCGAGGACATCATCATCGGTGTCATCGACACCGGCATCTGGCCGGAGAACGCATCGTTTGGAGACAAGGTCGACGGCGCTGGCACACCGGTGGCCTACCACCAGCCGGGGACCCAGGTCTACGGTGCGCTTCCAGCCGGCAGGTGGAGGGGCACCTGCGTCGCCGCTGAGGGCTTCAGTGCGAGCATGTGCAACAACAAGCTGATCGGCGCGCGCTTCTATGGCGAGGCCTTCTTTGCTGCGGCGGACGCCAGCGCGGGCAGCGCCACGCCCTATACGCTGAACTCGCTCGAATACAAGTCGCCGCGCGACGGCGGCGGCCACGGCTCGCACACGGCTTCGACGGCGGGCGGCAACCTGGGGGTCACCGCCGCAATCAATGGTGTTGGGGTCGGGATCATCTCCGGCATGGCACCGCGGGCCCGGATCGCCTCCTACAAGGCCTTGTGGACGGCCAGTGACACGGCCTTGGGGCCACCACTGTCGCACGACGGCGGCTTCACGGCCGACATCCTGAAGGCGATCGACGACGCAGTCGCCGACGGCGTGGACGTCATCAACTACTCGGTCAGCGGCACCCAGACCAACCTGGCCGATCCGGTGGAGATCGCCTACCTGAACGCCAGCGCCGCCGGCATCTTCGTCGCTGCGTCGGCGGGCAACAGCGGCCCGGGCAACCAGGTCGCGCACATCAGCCCGTGGCTGCTGACGGTGGCCGCGTCGACACACGATCGCTTCACCGTGGCAACGGTAACGCTGGGTGCGCCTTCCGGTGCCTCGTTCAGCGGGCCGTCGTACCAGGGCAGCGGCGTGCCCAGCACGCCACTCGTGCGGTCGATCGACATCGGCAGGGTTGCCTACAACCTGCTGACCCAGGCCCAGAAGACGGCTCTCGAGCGCTGCACCCTGCCAGCCGATGCGGGTGTCAACTATGTTGGGCTGGACCCGGCGCTGGCCTTGGGCAAGATCGTGATCTGCTACCGCGGTGGCAATGTGCTCGTCAACAAGGCGGCAGAAGTCAAAGCGGCGGGTGGGGTGGCGATGATCCTGCAGAACGTGCCCGCGATCGGCGGCACACCGGCCTCGGCCAACACCACGATCCTGCAGCCCTATGTCGTGCCGACGATTCACTTGACGAATGCGTCGTACACCACCATCAACGACTACGTGGTCGCGCAGGGTGCTGCGGCCACGGCGAGTTTCGCCCCCGCCGCGCAGCTGGCCGGCGTGGTGGCGCCGGTGATGGCGGGCTTCTCGTCGCGCGGGCCCAACAAGGCCAACGCCAAAAACCTCACGCCCGACATCACGGGCCCGGGTGTGGACGTCATTGCCGGCTATTTCGACGGCCTGATGACCCAGGCTCAACGCGACGCGACCGTCGGGGGTACCTTCACGCCGAACGCCAACTACAACTCGCTGCAGGGCACGTCGATGTCGAGCCCGCACCTGGCCGGCATTGCTGCCCTGCTCAAGCAGAAGTACCCGACCTGGTCACCGGCGGCGATCAAGTCGGCACTGATGACCTCGACCAGCGGCGTCAAGCTCGCCAACGGGCTTGCCGACACCGACCGTTGGGGCTTTGGCGCCGGGCATGTCAACCCGAATGGCGCGGGAGCCGCTGCGTTGGTCTATGACGCGTCACCGGCCGACTACGGCCGCTTCTTGTGCGGTGTGGGCATCACGCCTCCGGCCGGCATTGGCAGCTGCGCAACACTTGGTTCGATCGCCGCCTACAACTTGAACCTGGCCTCAATCACCGCATCCAGCGTGGCCGGCAGCTTGACGCTGTCACGCCGGGTGACCAACGTGACGGCTGCGACCGGCACCTTCGTGGCCAGCGTCAGCGGCATGACCGGCTGGAACGTGACGGTCTCGCCGTCATCCCTGACGCTGGCGCCTGGCGCGAGCGACAGCTTCAACGTCACGCTGACGCGAACCTCGGTTGCGCTCAACGCCTGGACCTTCGGCAGCCTGAGCTGGAGCGACGGCGTGAGTTCGGTGGTCAGCCCGCTGAGTGCACGCGCGGTCGGCTTCACCGCGCCCACGCAGGTCACCGACACGCGCGCGTCGGGCACCGGCACGAAGGTGTTCTCGGTGGTGTCGTCGTATACGGGTTCGATGTCGGTCTCGGCGGTCGGGCTGGTGCCGGCTTCGCTCAACAGCAACACGATCGCCACCAATCAGGTGCAGTGCTACAACGTGGCGGTGCCCGCAGGGGCCCAGATCGTGCGCTTCCAGTTGTTCAACACCGACACCCAGGGCGGCATAGCCACCGACCTGGATCTGGACGTGTTCCGCGGTGCCGATGGCGTAGGCCCGCTGGTCGGTACGAGCGGGGGCGGCAGTTCGGACGAAGTGGTGACCTTGTCGGCGCCGCCAGCCGACACCTACTCGGCCTGTGTCATTGGATTCAACGCCTTGGGTGGCAAGCAGTACACGATGTCGAACTGGGTCGTCGGTCCGGCCGTCGGCGTGCAAACGCTCAAGGCCGCAGCGCCGAGGCAGGTCTACATCGGCGGCACGGCTTCGATCGGCCTGAGCTGGTCGGTACCTGCCGGCAAGCGCTACCTCGGCAACTTGAGCTACTTTGACAACACCAGCACGAAGATTGGCTCGACGATCGTGTTCGTCGACAACCATTGAGCCTGCCCCGGGAGAGCCCCTCGGGGCTCTCTCGACGGTGACAGTGCCCAGACCAGGGGCCGCGCAAGCGGCCCTTTCCATTGGCACCTGAGGGCAGCCGAACCGACGACCGCGGCGCGCAGATCGGGTGGCTCGTCCACCCTGGGTCGCGCGGCTGTTCGCCGCCCGCTACACCGCGCCGGCACGCCCACGCAGCACGCAGCGCTGCGCGACGCAGCTCGCGCCGGGGTCGGCCAGGAACTGGCAGTTCGACAACAGTCCGCTACGCTCGTTGTGCTGCCGCTGCAGCCGTTGCAGTTCCAGCGCCCAGGCCTGAAGTCGTTCGGACTTCGTCGTGGCGGCCTGCGACCACGGCAACCAGGCGGTCGGCCCGCCACAGGCCTTGGCGCCGATAGGCAAGGTGCGGCATTCGGCATCGTTGCTGCAGGCTGCACTGCCGATTTCCGCGTGGATCTGCTCCAGCAAGCGGGCTTGCGCCTCCGTCGGCACGGTTTGCAGGCCCTGTGCCGGGCAGCCTGCCAGCGCCAGGATCAGCCAGGCGTACGCCCAGCGCGGGGCGACAAGGGCAGATTGAACTCGAATCATGGCGCTCTCCTTGCCAGCTGGCCTGCGCGTGCGCCGCTCAGCCGACGCTCTGATCACGGATTGCTCACCCCAGCGGCCACATGCCCGGCCGGCACGTGGCCGGCCGCATGTTCGACATGGCCGGTCTGGTCGTCGAAGAAGAAGTCGGGCTCGAACTCGCGCAGGAACTCGCCCTTGGGCAGACCGCCGAGAAACATTGCTTCGTCGACCTCGATCTGCCAGTCCATCAGGGTGCGGATCGCACGTTCATGCGCCGGCGCGCTGCGCGCCGTGACGAGCGCGGTGCGCACGTGCATGGCCGTGTCGTCAGCTCGCTGCAGCTTGTGCAGCGCTTGCAGCAGCGGCTTGAAGGGGCCGGCCGCCAGCGGCTGCGACGAGCGGTCGCGCTCGTGGGTCTGGAAGGCCGACAGGCCGTCGCGCTGGTACACGCGCTCGGCCTCGTCTGAAAACAGCACCGCATCGCCGTCGAAGGCGATGCGCACCTCGGTCGGATGCGCATCCGATGCGCGTGCGCTGTGCGGGTAGACACGGGCTGCCGGCACACCGGCGGCCAATGCCGATCGCACATCGGCCTCGTTGGTCGACAGGAAGAGGTTGGCCGCCAGCGGCTTGAGGTAGCGCCAGGGACTCTGGCCGCGCGTGAAGACGCCACGCTCGACCGGCAGCCCGAAGTGCTGGCAGGACCGGAACACGCGCATGCCCGACACCGGATCGTTGCGCGACAGGATCACCACCTCCACCCGCGCCGCACCACCGGCGTTGAAGGCGAGCAGCTTGTTGACCAGCGAGAAGGCCACCCCCGGCCGCGCCGGCTGGTCAAGCCGCTGCAGTTGCAGTTGCATGTAGGCGCGGTCGTCGCTGGCTTCGAAGACCTGGTTTTCCTCCTCGAAGTCGAACAATGCGCGCGAGGAAATCGCGACGACGAGTCGGCCTTCGAGGCTGCTGGGCATGGGGTCATGATAGTCAGCGCGCGCGGCACAATGCGGCGCCGCTTGACTCCCGCCTGCCCGCCACTCCGACTTGATCGACCTCGACCACCTGCACTTTGCCTGGCCGCGTGCGACCGGCGACACCCTCGCCATCGAGCAGCTGCACATCGCCGCCGGCCAGACGGTGTTCCTGCATGGCCCCAGCGGCTGCGGCAAGAGCACGCTGCTGGGCTTGCTGGCCGGCGTGCTGGTGCCCACCGCCGGTGAGGTGCGCCTGCTCGGCCGACCCTGGTCGGCGCTGCGCGGCGCGGCGCGCGACCGGCTGCGCGCCGACCACGTCGGCTACATCTTCCAGCAGTTCAACCTGTTGCCCTACCTGAGCGTGCTCGACAACGTGCGCCTGCCCTGCCGCTTCTCGGCCCGCCGCGCGCAGCGCGCGGGTGATGTCGCAAAGCGCGCCCGCGACCTGCTGACCCGGGTCGGGCTGCCCGAGGACCACTGGACGCGCCGCGCCGATGAGCTCTCGGTCGGCCAGCAGCAGCGCGTGGCCGCTGCGCGCGCGTTGATCGGTACGCCCGAACTGGTGATCGCCGACGAGCCCACGTCGGCGCTCGACGCCGCGCTGCGCGACGCCTTCATGGCCGTGCTGATGGCGCAGTGCCGCGCCGCTGGCAGCACGCTGGTCTTCGTCAGCCACGACGTGCGGCTGGCCGCAGCCTTCGACCGCCGGCTGTCGCTGCCCGAGTTGAACCGCGCGGCGGTGGCAGCGCCGGCATGAATGCGCTGTTGTCGATCGCCGCGCGCAGCGCGTGGAACCGCCGCCTCACGCTGAGCCTGGTCGCGCTGTCGATCGCCCTGGCCACCGGGCTGCTGCTGACGCTGGAGCGCATGCGCGCCGACGTGCGCGCCAGCTTCTCGCAATCGGTCAGCGGCACCGACCTGATCGTCGGCGCGCGCACGGGGTCGGTGCAACTGATGCTGTACGCGGTGTTTCGTGTCGGCGGCGCCACCAACAATATCACCATCGCCAGTGCCCAGGCGCTGGCCGCGCAGCGCGCGGTGGCGTGGACGGTGCCGATCTCGCTCGGCGACTCGCACCGCGGGCGGCCGGTGCTCGGCACCACGGCCGAGTACTTCACCCGATTCCTGTACGGCGACCGGCAGCCGCTGCGGTTCACGCAGGGCCGCGCCTTCGCCGGCACGCTCGACGGCCTGTACGAAGCGGTGCTCGGCGCCGAGGTGGCCGAGTCGCTGGGCTACCGCCTGGGCCAGCCCGTCACGCTCAGCCATGGCGCAGGCGGTGTGCTGGGCGCCGAACATGCCGACAAGCCCTTCAGCGTGGTCGGTGTGCTGGCGCGAACGGGCACCCCGGTCGACCGCACGCTGCACGTCAGCCTGCAGGCGCTGCAGGCGATCCACCTCGACTGGGCCGGCGGCGCGCCGCTGCCCGGTCTTCGCATCACGCCCGAACAGGCGCGCAAGTTCGACCTCCAGCCCCGGCAGGTCAGCGCCGTGCTGGTCGGCCTGAAGAGCCGCGCCGCGGTGTTCGCAGTCCAGCGCTGGGTCGCGCAATACGAAGCCGAGCCGCTGCTGGCCGTGCTGCCCGGTGTGGCACTGGACGAGCTGTGGGACATCGTCGGCGTCGGTGAACGCGCGCTGCAGGCGATGTCGGGGCTGGTTGCCATCGTCAGCCTGGCCTCGCTGGTGGCGGTGGTGCTGGCCGGGTTGAACGAGCGCCGACGCGAACTGGCCGTGCTGCGCGCGCTCGGTGCCGGGCCGCGCCACGTCGTAGGGCTGCTGGTCATCGAAGCCGCGCTGGTCACGCTGATCGGCTCGGCCGCCGGTGCGCTGGTCAGCGCGCTGGCGGTGGCGCTGGCCGGGCCCTGGCTGCAGTCGCATGTCGGCATCACGCTGCAGGCCGGGGCGCCCACAGCCGCGCAGTGGGCGCTGTGGGGCGCCATCGTGGCCGCGGGTATGCTTGCCGGTCTGATTCCCGGCCTGCGCGCCTACCGCTTGTCACTCGCCGACGGCCTCTCGCCCCGGAGTTGAACCGCCATGATCCGTCGCCTGATCCGCTCCCTCTTGCCCCTGCTCGTGGCCGCCGTTGCGGCCCAGGCGCAGACCCCGCAAGGTGTGCCCACGCCTGGCCCGGCGCTGGCCGGTGCCGGCAAGGGCGCTGCGTCGGCAGCCAAACCCGGCAGCTACCGCCAGATCAACTGGGAAGAACTGGTGCCCAAGGACTGGGACCCGATGAAGGACCTGAAGGGCCTGGAGCTGGGCACCCTGTCCGACGCCGACCCGCGCGCCACGCAGCTGCTCGAGAAGATGCGCAAAGCCTGGGACAACGCGCCGTCCAACCCCGCACTCGACGGCCAGTCCATCCGCATCCCCGGTTATGTGGTGGCGCTGGAAGAGAGCAAGGACGGGTTGAAGGAGTTTCTGTTGGTGCCCTATTTCGGCGCCTGCATCCATTCACCGCCGCCGCCGGCCAACCAGATCATCCACGTGCTGCCACGCAGCGCACCCAAGGGCGTGCGCTCGATGGACCCGGTGTGGATCAGCGGCACGCTGGTGCGCGAGAAGACCGATTCCTACATGGGGGCTGCCAGCTACCGCATGCAGGCCCAGTTGGTCGAGCCCTACGTCGACCGACCGAAATGACCAAAGCCAGCAGCAACGACCTGACGCGCATCACCTTCGCGGTGCTGGCGCTGGCGCTGCTGATCGGCACCTCGCTGTGGGTGCTGCGGCCATTTCTCGGGCCGACCATCTGGGCCACGATGGTGGTGGTGGCCACCTGGCCGCTGATGTTGCGTGTGCAGCGTTGGCTGGGCGGCAGGCGTGCGCTGGCGGTGGCGGCGATGTCGCTGTTGCTGCTGCTGCTGTTCGTGGTGCCACTGGTGGTGGCGATCTTCACCATCGTCCAGAGCGCCGACCAGATCGTCGACTGGGCCCGGCAGGTCACCAGCTACCGCTTGACCTCCACCGCACCGGCCTGGGTGCTGGGCCTGCCGATGGTGGGCGGCAAGCTGGCGCTGCTGTGGGAACAGGCCGTGGCTTCGGGCCTGGATGGGCTGCTGCAACGGCTGACGCCCTATGCCGGCAACGTGACGAGGTGGTTCATCTCCGAGGTCGGCAGTGTCGGCTTCCTGCTGCTGCAGTTCCTGCTGACGGTGATCATCGCCGCCATCCTCTACGCCAGTGGCGAAGCAGCGGCCGATCACGTGCGCCGCTTCGCCCAGCGGCTGGCCGGCGACCGTGGTACGTCCACCGTCAAGCTGGCCGGTGACGCGATTCGCGGCGTGGCGCTGGGCGTGGGCGTGACGGCGCTGGTGCAGTCAGTGCTGGGCGGCTTCGCGCTGGCCATTGTCGACATCCCGTTCGCCGGTCTGCTGACGGCGCTGATGTTCATGTTGTGCATCGCGCAGATCGGGCCCGCACCGGTGCTGGTGCCGGCGGTGATCTGGATCTTCTATGGCGGCCAGATCGGCTGGGGCATCTTCCTGCTGGTGTGCACGGTCGTCATCACGCTGCTCGACAACGTGCTGCGGCCGGCGCTGATCCGCATGGGCGCCGACCTGCCGCTGCTGCTGATATTTGCCGGCGTGATCGGCGGGCTGCTGCTGGCCTTCGGCCTGGTGGGCATCTTCGTCGGCCCGGTGGTGCTGGCGGTGGGCTACATGCTGCTCGAGGCCTGGATCGACGAAACCGGGTCTGCACCGGGGTAGCGGGAAGTTCCGTCGCCACCGGCATGCTGGGGGGGTCGCCGTTCGTCTGTCGATCAGGCCGGCGCAGGGTGTGCCTGCGCAGCCGTTCGTTCTTCGTCGACAGCGATACGCGCAACCTGCGCGACCACGACTTCAACGACCGCACCCTGGCCATCGAGGGACATGGCGGCCAGTGCGAGCTGTGCAGTTCGTCCGCGCACCGCGGGCACTGCCTGGTCTTCGGCCGCGGCTGGCACCGCCTGCCCGAGGGGCTGGCCGGCTACTGCGCCGGCCTGCAGCCCGGCGGCGTGTACTGCGGCTGCAGGTCGCGTGCTTCGCAGACCCAGCCGCGCTCAGGGTCGAGCCGCCAGCGCACGCGGCGGTCGGCCGCACCGCGCACGCCGAGCACGATCTCGATCACCGCGCCCTTGAGCTCGAGGTGGCTGACCTCGCTGTTGGCCACGAAGGTGGCGCCGACGTCCTGCAGCGTCTGCGGGGGCACCTTGTTTTCGGCCACGTAGGCCGCCACGCGGCTGCGCAGGTCGTCCAGCGCCACCGCCTGGCGCACGCGGTAGCGCACGTCTTCTTCGTAGTCGGTCACCAGGCCCCACATCAGCAGACCCGCCAGCAGCGGTATGAATCCGATCAGCATCGAGCGTGCGTCGGCCGCACCGGCGGCGGCTAGCAACTGCCGCGCTTGCTGCTGTTGGGCTTCGGTGGACAGCGACAGGCTGGCGCCCAGCGTAGCCAGGCGGCGGTACTGCAGCCAGTCGGCATACCAGGCGCAGGGCACCGCTGCCAACAGCCAGGCCACGGCCAGGGCCCAGGGCAGCACCCGCCACCAAAGGCCCACGCCGACCAGCAGCAGCACGAACAGGCTGGCCGCCGCGCCAGGCCAGATGAGCCGCTGGGTGAAGAACCAGAAGCCTTGCAGCGATCCGGCCAGCAGGTTGAGGTTGCGCGGCGTGGCCAGGCCGCGCGCAACCTGGTCGTGCACGCGCCGCATGCGCTCGCCGAAGGCGTTGTCAGGCAGGGCCTGGGGCCAACTGAAGGGCTGCGGCCGCAGGGGTTCGAGCAGGGCCAGGAAGTCGTTGATCGTGCCCGGCCGCTGCGCCGGGTCCATCGCCATCGCGTGGTCGATGGCCTGCAGCAGCGGCGCCGGCAGGTCCGGCACCAGGCTGGCCAGCGGCGCCACTTCGCCCCCGGCGGCACGCACCGCCGAATCGGTCGGTCGCTGGCCGGTCAGGCAGAAGTACAGCAACGCGCCGAAGGCGTAGACATCGGTCCAGGGTCCCGTGCGCGACAGGTCGTTGATGTACTGCTCGGGCGCGGCGAAGCAGCGCGAGACGGCAAAGAAGTTGTGTTTGATCTGGCCCGCCGTGTCGAGCGCGGTGGCGTTGCCGAAGTCGATCAGCACCGGCCGTTCGCGCTCGTCGATCAGCACGTTCTCGGGTTTGATATCGCGGTGCACCAGGCCCAGCTCGTGGATCGCCTGCAGCCCCTGCGCCAGCGGCCACAGCCACAGCAGCACCTGCTCCAGCGGCAGCCGGCCGACCTCGGCCACGCGGCTGGCCAGGTTGGTGCCGGGCACATGCGGCATCACGAAGTAGGCGGTTTCGTTCTGCGCGAAGTAATGGATCACGCGCGCCACCGCGTCCACGCCGTCCAGCCGTGCGAGCTTTCGCGCTTCGTCGAGGAAGAGTTCGCGCTGCTGGTTGAAGAAAGTCCGATCGCCGCTTTCGATGGCGTCGACGGAGCTGGTGGACCCGGCTGCGCGCGTGACCAGGCCGTCGGGGAACAGCTCCTTGATCACGACCTTGCGTTGCAGCACGCGGTCCCAGCCCAGGTAGGCGATGCCAAAGCCGCCCGGCGAGCCCAGCAGGTTGCCGACCACGAACTTGCCGTCGAGCAGCGTGCCCACGCGCAGCGCCACCGGGTTGGCGCGCTCGACCAGCGGTGAGCCGCAATGTGAACAGGCCGGGCCGGGTTCGCTCGAGCCGAAACAGGCCCCGCACAACACGGCGCTCATGCTGGCTCCGGCGGGTTGGCGATGAAAGAAGAATCGGGCAGCATCATGGTGAGGGTGGATGGGCGCAGCACGTTATACCGAGTCAGGGCGGACTGCGGACTGAAGCGGCCGGCAGCAGTGGTAGCGCCACCGTCGGCGCCAGCAGGTCAACCGACGGGCCGCTTTGGCTGGCCGCAGCCGGCTGCGGCGCCGGTGGTCGGGCCAGCCAGAACAAGGCCACGGCACCCAGCGCCGCGGCTGCACCGGCCCACCACAAGGGCTCGCGCCAGCGTGGGCCGTGCCGCACAAGCGGCTGCAGGGGCGACGGTAGCGGCGGCTGACCACAGACCGCACGGCCGACGCTGCCGGCCTCGGGCGCCGGGCCCGGCCGCGGCAGGTGCAGCACGACGGCGGTGGTGTTGTCCTGGTCGGGCAAGCTGCGCGCGAGTGCGGCTTCGAGCAGCCGGTCGCAGGCCTGTTGCGCGTCGCCGTGCAGCAGGGCGCGGATCTGCTCGTCGTCCAGCGCCTGCGTCAGGCCGTCGGAACACAACAGCACCCAGGCACCCGGACGCAACTGCACGGCCGCGCCCGAGCTCGCGTGCTGCACGGGCTCGGGTCGGCCGAGGTAGCTGGTCAGCGCATGCCGCAACGGGTGGCCCATCGCCTCGCCGGCGCTGAGTTCGCCGCGGTGCACACGCAGACGCAGGATCGCGGCGTAGCTGTGGTCGGTGGACAAGCACATCAGGTGCCCGTCCTCGGCCAGGTAGACGCGGCTGTCGCCCACGTTGAGCCAGTGCAGCTCGAGCCCGCGAACCACGGCCACCGCCAATGTGGTGCCCATGCGATCGACACAGTTCAGACGCTCGGCTTCGTGGTGCACCACGGCATTGGCCGCGTCCAGGGCGCGCTGCAGGGCAGCGGCAATGGTCTCGTCGGCCGTCTTGGCGTGGTACGCCTCGATGAAGGTCTGCACCGCATGGCTGGCCGACCACAGGCCGTTGCGCATGCCGCCCATGCCGTCGGCCAGCACCGCCAGCTGGCCGCCGTGCCTGGCAAAGGCCTCGTCGGCCAGGTTGGAGAAACCGCAGGCATCCTGCTGCGACTCGCGCTGACCGATGTGCTGGGCCTGTGCAGGGTCGATGCCCGGCGCCGCGGCGGGGTCTGGTCGGACAGGCAGGTCAGGCATGGGGTCCTTGCAGTCAGCGCTCATCCCAGACGAAACGCTCGCCCACCAGCGGCACGAAGACCAGTGTCGAGGCGCCGACCTCGATCCGGTCATGCGGCGCCAGCGTCAGCGGCACCAGCACTTCCTGTCCGTTGCAGTAGACCAGAGCCTGTCCTTCGCCCGGCGCCAGGCTGAAGCCGCCTCGCCGCGGTTCGAAGCTGATCACGGCGTGCCGGTCGCGCGACACACGGGCATCGGCGGCCAGCCGCACCGGCATGCCGTCGCTGCGGCCGATGGCGTTGCGGCCGCTCACCAGGCGCCAGTCACGGCCCTTGTCGGGCCCGGCAATACAGGCCAGCCAGCCGACCACGGGCTCGACCGCCGCGTCCAGGTGGGCGTAGGCGCCGACGGTCTTCCTGTCAGGCGTGGGAGCAGGATCCTGGCCCGGCTCGAGCGTGGCCCCGGCGGCGTCCGCCTCAACCCAGACGCCGCGCGTGCGCGCCAGTTCGACCTGCTGCGCAGCGCAGATCGGGCAGCCGCCGTCATGGCCCTCGGGCGCGTTGTAGAGATGAAAGCGCGGGCATTGGTATTGGATCATCGCGGGAACTCCGTTGCGGCCAAAGCGTCGGCGCCGGGAATGTCGATCGTGAAACGGTTGATGTCGAGGCCACCGAGGTCGACCTGGTCGCCGGTGGCCAGCGTCAGCGTGCGGCCCTTGGCGATGCGTTGGCCATTGACCCAGGTGCCGCTGCTCGACAGGTCGCGCAGCGTCAGGCCGTGCAACTGCGTGTCCCACACGAAGCAGGCGTGCACCGCGCTCACCTGGTCGATCGCCGGTGGAAAGACCAGCTGGCACGATTGCGGATCGCGGCCGACGAACAGCGTGGTACCGCCATTGGGCATTGGCAGCGAGAACACCGACGGTGCCAGCGGGCCGGCTGCGCAGTGCAGGCGCACACCCGCCGGCGGTGGCCGCAGGTGGTGCAGGCTGGCGATCGCCGCCTCGGCGGCAGGGGCCGCCGGAGGTGGATCAAGCACAGCGGTGGGCATGGCCACGGCGTGCAGCAAGGTGGGGTTGACGCGCGCGATGGTTCGTTGCAGCGGCGGTGGCGGCAGCACCGGCGCGACCGGCGGGCGGCGACGGCGGGCCAGCAGCACGAAGGCCGCTGCCGCCAGCACGGCCAGCAACAGTGCGCCCGCCAGCGCCAGCCGCTGCGAGTCGGCCCACCAGGCGCGGTCGACCGCTGCCGGCGGGCCGAGCAGCGGGTCTGCGACCGGCGCGCGCACCGGCAGTTCGAGCGCCGCGGTGACGTAGGGCACCTTCAGCAGGTCGAGGAAGACCGCCAGCACGGTGACCGGCACCGCATAGGCCGGGCCAACCGGTGCCACCTCGGCCGCAGGCTGGTCCGTACCCTTGCCCGCCCGGACCGCCGGCTCGAGCAGCGCCGTCAACACGCCCACCACGCCGGTGCCACGCAGCACCGGAGCGCCGGCCTGTCCGGGCTGCACGCTGGCCGCCAGGCGGTGCAGTTTGGCGTGGATCTGGTCCTCGGGCAGCCCGCCCAACGGCAAGTAGCTGATCTGCTGCGGACCGGTGTAGACAGCTGCCACGCTGACGCTCGCCACCAGGTGCAGCCGGGCGGCTGCATCGGCCGCGGTTAGACCCACCGGCACCGGGCCGAAGGCGCGGATCACCAGCCGCATCTGATCGTCGATCTGCTGGTTGAGCGCCAGCGCCAGCGCCCGCGAACGCACCGGGTTGCGCAGGCGCAGCACCGCCAGATCGGGCGCATAGGCCAGCACGTTGTCGAGCTGACGGCGGCGCAGGGCTTCGGCCGGCGGCTTGTCGTCAGGGCTGCGCGGCAGGTCGGCGCCGCAGGTCTCGTACTTGTCGCGGCAGACTGCCTGCACCAGCTTGACGGCATTGCCGCTGCTGTCGTGGAAGTTACGGTCGGGCAGTCGCTCGGCGACCTGGACGGTGATGTCCGCGCCTTCGGCTTCGATCACCCCGAGCTGACGACCGTTGGCTCGATCGGCGGTGCAGGCGGTCACGACATGCCAGTTGCTGACCACGTGACGGCGCTCGGGGTCGACCACGAAACCACTGCCCACCGGTACGATGAAACGCCGGCCCAGCGGCGCAATCAAGGCCCGCAGGCGGCTCGTGGC
The DNA here is from genome assembly GCA_031408155.1 of Rubrivivax sp. Classification (GTDB taxonomy): domain Bacteria; phylum Pseudomonadota; class Gammaproteobacteria; order Burkholderiales; family Burkholderiaceae_C; genus Rubrivivax. Next base: position 8,721 of record JANOJJ010000259.1, on the reverse strand, counting down.
GTCACCCGTGGCGGCCAGCGGCAGCGCTGCAGGCAGCCGGGCCAGCACGCGGTCGACGAAAACCTCGTCGCGCAGGAAGGCCTCGGGTGAATCGGCGATGCAGACCACGCGCAGCGGCTCGGCCGTCTCGGCCAAGGCCGCGGGCGACGGCGGCGGCAGTTGCGCGCATGCGTCGTGCCCGAGGCCATACGCGAGCGCCAGCAGCGTCGCCAGCCTGGCCACGCGCCTGTCCGTGCCTATGCTGCGGGCCGCCGCGCCGATCACGTCAGAGCAACTCGAAACGCACGCTCTCGATGGCCAGGCGCGCTTCCTTGAGCAGGCTGCGGTAGCGCGCATTGCCATCGGCCAACAAGGGCAGCAAGGTACCGAAGTCGCAGCGCCGGCGGTCGATGAAGCGGCTCGCCACGGTCATGAAGAACACCACCTCGCGCGGCACCGACTTGGCATGCAGTTCGGGCCGGCTGAACCAGCAGCTGACGCCTTGCTGGCACTGGTCTTCGCGCGTGTAGTCCAGCACCAGCTTGGCCCGCACGCGGTACTGGCCGTGGCGCAGCCGCACCGGCGCGCCCGTGCTGCTGGCGACCTCGACCTCGAATCGCCCGTCCTGCACCGGCCCCAGCGCACGCGCAACGAAGCTGAAACCGCCGACCACCGCCTTGTCGGGCACCATGCGGCCGCTGGCCTCGTTGAAGGACACCAGCACCAGCTTGTTGGGCACACCCTGGATCAACGTCCACTCATGCGGCGCGTCACCCGGCGTGTTGGCGGCGCCAGGCTGCGCTGGCGGCAGGGTGAGCGGCGCCGCAGCGACACGATCACGCGCTGCCGGCGCTGGGGCTGGGGCTTCCGGCCGGGTCGGACGGTTGCTGGTCGAGCCGCCGGGCGGCCGCACCACCGGAGGTGCCGCAACCACTACGGGCGCGGCCGGGTCGCGCAGCACCCAGGGCGGCGCACCGTCGCCGCAGGGCCGGCCAGCGAGCCATTGTGCAAAGCAATGCAGCACCTCGGAGCGCCGGCGCCTGGCCTCGATGGCGATGTCAGCGGCCAGGCGCTGGCGCTGCTCGGCCGGGTGCTCGGACAACAGGTCCACCAGATGGGTGGCCACGCCGATCTGGTTGGGCGGCTGGGTCGCACCTTCCAGCGCGTCAGCAAGCCGACCCAGCGCCGGCGCACCGCCACCTGCGAGCAGACTGCCGGCATGAGCCCCGACCAGCAGGCGATGGCCCAGCAGCTCGAGTTCAGAGCGCAGCTCCACGGCCGCGCTGGCGCCCTGGAACATCGCCCGGCTGCCCAGCCGCGGCCCGGCCGTGACGCTGGCCAGCGCGCGCTGGAACTGGTCGATGCCGCGGATGGAGCGCAGCGCGTCGAGCCAGCGCGCACGGCGCTCGGGTAGTTGCGCCGCCACCTCGAGCACGCGCCATTCATCGTCGCCCCAGTCCACCTCGGCGCCCGCGCGTCGGCCGGCCAGCAGTTCTTCCATCTCGGCCAGCGTAGCGCGCAGGTCGATCACTGTCAGCGTGGCGTTCTCGCGACCCGCGGGGGCCACCAGCAACAGCACTTCGGCGTCCTGCGCCGACGTGCACACGATATGGTTGGGCGTGCAGCCCAGCGCGCGTAGCAAAGCCAGGTCTGGCGCCGTGCCACTGGACACGTCGGCCGCCGCCTCGGAGCCGAGGTGGTTGAAGTCGCGCAGCAAAGCCGGCAGTTCACCCGACCAGGGCCGGCCGCTGCGCGCGTCGATCAGCCGCTCGGCCAGCGCCGACTGCGCCGGCTGTACGTGCAGCACCATCGTGCCGTCGCCCGGGTTGACGTAGGGCGACAGCACCGAACGGCCCGGCGGCAGCGACAGGCTGGCTTGGCTGCGCTCGATGCGCGCGGCCTGCGCAGGCGATGCAGCGACAGCCGTCAGCAGCGCGGCCGAAAGCGCCGCCATCAGCGCGGCCCCGACCCTCCAGCAGGTCGAGCGTGGCGTCACGGCTTGCCGTCGCCCTTGATCTTGTCGCGGATGGTCTCGTACACGCCCTTGGCCTGGTCCTTGACCTGACCCAAGGCCTTGTTCAGCTGCGCCAGCACGTTGTCGGCTTTGCCTTCAATCTCGCGGCCGCCCAGCGTGTCCACTGTCTCGCCGGGGAACAGGATCTCGGCGCGGCGGTTGAGCTGGCGATCCTGGTCGGTCGTCTCGGGCGAGCGGCGCGGCCGGTCCTTGCCCAGGCCGCGCGCATCGACTCGGTTGGGTGGCACCTGGCGCGCGACGATCGCTGCGCGTACCCTCTCGGCGCGCTCGAGCGAGAGCTTCTTGTTGAAGGCATCGGTGCCGGTGCTGTCGGTGTGGCCCTCGACGATGATCCTGCCGCGCGCCTTGGAGAAAGCCGGCTTGAGCACGTCGAGCACGGGATCGGCAGCGTTGGCAAACGTCGTCTTGCCGACCTCGAACAGGATCGATTCCGACAAGATGGCGCGAGCCCCGTCCGGGCTGTCCTCAAAACGCACCCGGCTGCGGGCCTCGGCGTCGGCAGCGGTGGGCTGCGCCGCGCAACCCCAGAGCAGGCCCATCAAGGGCAGCAGCAACCAGACCGCAGCGCGGCGCCATTCAACTGCAAGAGATGTACGCATGGATTCCTCGACGATGCGGTCAGACCTGGGACTTGCGGCCCGTGCCGAGCCGCGAGGTGTATCGCCATCGCCGGCGCCGCCCCATCCTTGTGCTCGGCTCGCCCGCTGAATGTGGGCCGGGCCGACGGCGAAGATAACCCAATTCATGCCCGGCTCCATCCGGCTGCGGCACGAGGTTCGGACTTCCTCGCCAGACCGGACTCCCGCGACCGAGCCTCAAAGCCAGCGGCCGCTGGTCCGACGCCCGGTTCTGTCACGGGCTCTTGGCTTGTTCCTTCGCCCGCGCCAGCGCCTTGCTCAACTCTTCGATCTCGCGTCCACCCAGTGTGTCCACGGTCTCGCCAGGGAACAGGATTTCGGCACGACGGTTGGCCTGGCGGTCCTCGTCGGTGGACTCCGGCGAGCGACGCGGCCTGTCCTTGCCCAGGCCGCGCACCTCGAGGCGGTTGGGCGGCACCTGGCGCGCCACGATCGAGGCTCGCACGCTTGATGCCCGGTCGAGCGAGAGCCGCTTGTTCAGGGCATCACTGCCGACGCTGTCGGTGTGGCCTTCGACGATGATCTTGCCGCGCGCCTTGGCGAACGCGGGCTTGAGCAAATCCAGCACCGGGTCGGCAGCCGTGGACAGCACGCTCTTGCCGGTTTCGAACAGGATCGAGTCCGGCAGGATGGCGCGCGCACCGTCGGGGCTGTCTTCGAAGCGCAGGCGGTTGCGCACTTCCGGCTCGGGCGCAGGTGGTGGTGGTGGTGGTGGTGGTGGTGGCGGGGGCGGCGCTGCACAACCCCACAGCGTGCCCAGCAGCACCAGCAGCAAACCCAGCACGGTGCGGTGACGGATGACGGTGATCATTGATCTCATGGCTTCCTCGTTGATGCGTCGACGCCGGTGTGCGGTCCGCGCCGCTGCACTGGCTCTGTTGCCCTTGTGGACCACTGCGATGGCGGCTTGCCCACCTGGCGCGCGGCCGCACCCAAACGAAGATACCCCATCCCGGCGTGGTGCGCACGCGCCAGCGACATGGCCAGTGCCGGCCAACCCGGCAAGGCGGTGTTCAATCGCCGACGACGGCTACGCGGCCTGCCTTCACCCGCGGTCGATGCGCCGCGACAGCACCACCGACGTGGTGGTCTGCTGCACGCCGTCGAGCGCGCGGATCTGGTCGAGCAGCGCATCCAGCCGCTCGGCCGAATCGGCGCGAAGCAAGGCCACGTAGTCGAACTGGCCGCTGGCCGAGCCGAGTTGCCTGACCTCGGGCAGCCGGCTCAGCAGCCGCACCACGTCGGCCCCGGCGCGCGGTTGCACCGTGATGCCGACGAAGGCCGACAAACCCGGCTGCGCCAGGTCATGGCGCAGGCGCACGGTGCAGCCACTGATCACGCCATCGCGCTCGAGCCGCGCCAGCCGCGCGACCACGGTGGTGCGAGCCACGCCGAGCCGGCGCGCCAGCTCTGCGGTCGATTCGCGTGCGTTGATCGCCAACAGCGCCAGCAGGTCGTGGTCAAGCGCGTCGCACGGCTGCGCCGGCGGCGGCAACGACAGGGGCTTGGCCGGCAGGCGAGGCGGCATCGGCTCGGTCTCGGGCTCGGGCTCGGGCTCGGGCTCGGGCTCGGTCTCGGTCCGGGCTTCAGTCGAGAGTGACCTCGGTGCGCACGGTGCCGGCGCGGTCGGCGGTCGCGGTCAGCGCGATGGCCGTGCCACGCGCGCCGTGCACCACCCATTCGACCACCGCGCGGTCAGCGGTCACCTCGCGATTCGGCAAGAAGGCCTGCAAGGTGGTCTTCGGCGCATGGCCGTCGAGGTGCCCCGCCAGCTCCCGCTCCTTGCCGCTGATCAGCGTCACACCAGGCGGCAGATGGATGATGAAGATCGTGCCGCGGGCGATCTTGCGCTCGATCGCGCGCTTGCTGACGTTGGACGACAAGTAGCCGCTGTTGGCCACCGCCAGCCGCACGCGCCAGGTGTCAGGGCCGAGCGCCCGCACCTCGGTGCGAAGCAGCTCCAGGCAGGGCAGCGACAGCGCCAGCTGCGACAGCCAGGCGGGAAAGCGCGCGGCCTCGCGTTCACGCAGGTGCGGCGGCGGGTTGCGCCAGAAGTTCAGCCGGTCCCAGCCGCCGAGCTCGACCATGCCCAGTTGCGGGTGGCGGTAGGAGTACCAGTCGACATGCGCCTGCCCGCCGCATTGCTCGTCGCTCCACTTCAGCAACTTGAGATCGTCTTCCACCGGGTGCTCGCGGTACCACTCGATCCATTGGTAGTCGTTGATGCCGGCTTCCTTGTTGGGAGCCCAGATCTCGACCGTCCAGAACAGCGCGCCCAGGTGCTCGTAGACCCAGTCCTGGGTGCCGGTGATGATTTCCTTCGGGTGGTATTTGAAGTCATGGAAGGCGCTGATGGCCGGATAGCCGGTGAGCTTGGCGCCGATCTCCGACAGGCGCTTGTACATCCACAGGTCCTCGGGCGTCATGTCGTCGTCGCTCTGCGTGCCCATGGGCCGCAGGATGACACCGCTATGGGTGTGGAAGCTGACCGCCGCACCGATGTTCGGGTGTCGGGTGATGAAGTCGACCATCGCCCGCACTTCGGGCTCGCTGGCCGGGTAGGGGCCGGCGCCGGCCTGTTCGAACTCCTGGCGCCAATAGGCCGGGAAGTTGCGGTTCAGGTCCAGGCCCTCGCGATCCTTGTTGACGCGGATCTGCAGGCCGTCCCAGTTCTTCAGCGTGCCCTCGGGCATCAGCCGGAAGTAGCTGCCACCGAACTCGCCGGGTTCGCGAGCGACCATCAGCCGCGGATCGGCGTCGCACTTCTTGTACGGGCCGTGTGGGTCGGGGATGCGCATGAACAGCACGCGCCGGTCACCATCGATGTCCTCGACCGACAGGCCGTCGATGTGCGGTTCATCGTACGGGTAGGGTCGGCTACCGGAGCGAATGTGGCGTGGCCGGTCAGCCAGCGCCAGCTCGGCACCGTCGGGGTTCAGGCGCGGACAGATGTAGACCACGCGCGTGTCGAGCAGGTGGCGGATCTGCGGGTTGTCGGCACCGGTGGCCAGCTGGTGCAGGAAGTACAGGCAGGCGGTGGACGCAGTGAGCTCGGCGGCGTGGATGTTGCCGTCGATCCACAGCGCGGGCTTGTCCTCGGCCGCTCCGGTGGTGCTGTTGGTAACGCTGACCAGCCAGATCTCTCGGCCCTCGTGACTCTTGCCGAGCGAGCTCAGTTGTACCAGGCCGGGCAGGGCCGCAGCGTAGTCCTGTAGCAGGCGGGTGAGATCGGCGTGGCGATAGAACTGGTTGAATCGGGGCGCGGGAATCGGAGCGGGCATGCGTCAGCTTTGCAGGGGCTCGAAAGGCGACGATTGTGACTGCGCCGGTCCGATCGTCGGATCCCGACTGACTGCTAACGGGAGGTCTGGACTAGGCCCTTGCGGTCCGCTCGCAGCCGGCGACGAACACCCGCATCTCGCCGCTGACAAAGGGCGACCACGGCTCGCCGGTGGTCAACGGTTCGGTGGCCACGACCACCACCCGGTCGCTCGGCGAGGTCAGCGCTGCGAAGTCCACGCTCAGGTCCTCATCGGCCAGCGTGGCAGCGCCGAACGGGTGGGCGCGCTGCAGCGACCACAGCTTGCCGGTGGCATGCGCCCACAAGGCCTGGCCGTTGGACAGCAGCAGGTTGAAGGTGCCGTGTCGCGCCAGCTGCGGCAACAGCTCACGCAGCGTGCAGCTCAGTTCGTCGATTCCGGGCACGCCGGCATGGGCCTTGGCCAGCTCCTGCATCAGCCAGCAGAAGGCGCGTTCGCTGTCGGTGTTGCCCACCGGGCGGAAGGCGCCGTGCAGCCGCGGCTCGAAGCCCTCGAGGTCGCCGTTGTGGGCGAACACCCAGTAGCGCCCCCACAGTTCGCGCACGAAAGGATGGGTGTTTTCCAGCGCCACCCGGCCCTGCGTCGCCTTGCGGATGTGGGCAATGACGTTGTCGCTGCGGATCGGGTAGCGCTTGACCAACTCGGCCACCGGCGACTCGCGTGCACCATGGTGGTCGATGAAATGGCGCAGGCCCTTGTCCTCGAAGAAGGCGATGCCAAAGCCGTCCTTGTGCTCGTCGGCGCGCAGCGTCAGGCCGGCAAAGCTGAACATCACGTCGGTCGGCGTATTGGCGTTCATGCCGAGCAGTTGGCACATCGGCTACTCCAGCAGCAGCTTGGTCATACCACGCCAGCTGAGCAGGCGGCCGGGGTTTTGCGTCTCCTCGAGCACGCCGCTCATGCGGCGCAGGATGCCCTCGCTCTTTCGAGCGCGCCAGATCACGAGGTCGATCAGCCACGGCCGGTGATTGACCTGCGCGGCCCTGGCGTACAGGCCAAAGCGCGGTTGCAGCGCACGCAGCGAGACCTGGTAGCGGCTGCGCACCGCGTCGTCCGGGGTCGCGTGGGCAATGGCGTCGGCGGCCAGCAGGCCGGTCTCCAGCGCCTTGCCGATGCCTTCGCCGGTGAAGGCATAGGTGCTGCCGATCGCCTCGCCGGTGGCCAGCAGCCCGGGGCGTGACCAGCGCGCCCCGCTCAGCGAACAGCGCAGCGGCGCGCCCTTGAACTCGCCCTGCAGGGTGCCGCCGCGCATCAGGTCACCGGCGGGCGCGCAAACCGTGCAGAAGGTGTCGAACATCTGCCGCAGGTTGATATCCCGCATGCGAAAGCCGCCATCACCGCGTTCGACCTCGTGGCTGCCGGTCAGGCCGGCGCCGATGTTGAATACGCCGCTGGGGCCGGGAAAGATCCAGCCGTAGCCGCCGGCCAGGCCCTTGTGCCAGAAGATCTCGAGCCGGTCGATGCGACCGAGCATGGCGTCGTTTTTCACGTAGGCGCGCAAGGCCACGCCACTGGGCGTGCGGCGATCGCACAGGCCGGCTGCGATCAGCCCCTGCGGAACCGCACCGGTGGCCAGCACGACCCACTTGGCGCGCAGTTGGTGTGTCGTCTCGCCCAAACGCAGGCGCACGCCGCAGACCCGCTCGCCGTCAAGCAGCGGGGCCTCGAAGCGCGCCGGCATCAGCAGTTGCGCACCGGCCCGTTCGGCCGCACGCACGAGGATGTGGTCGAGCAGCCTGCGTGGCAGCACGGCCAGCGTACCGGGTACGTCGACATGCCCGCCGCGCGGGCCGGTGCAGCGCACGTGGGACACGCGGCGCGCCACCGCCATCACTTCGTCCAGCACACCCATCCGGCGCAGGGCCGCGTGGGCATCGGGGATCAGGCCGTCGCCGCAGACCTTGTCGCGCGGAAATACCTGCTGATCGACCAGCACCACGTCGAGTCCGCGACCGGCCAATTGCCAGGCCGCAGCGCTGCCGGCCGGGCCGGCACCGATGACGACCACGTCGCAGCGCAAGGGAATCGGGTGCTCGGCCATCGAGCGCAAGATTGTAGGCACGGGCGGCGGCGCGCCCGGTCTGGCTTGAGCAACCGCAAGACCCTGTTCGGTCCTGCGGCGCAAGATCATCCTCAAGGCGGACACCGCCGCATCGCGAAATCGAAAGGCACCATGAGCAAACACCTCACCCCTGGCCAGAAGGCCCAGCTCGAAGCCGCCCTGGTGCAGCGCCAGCATTTGCTGGACCAGCGACTGGCCGAACACACGCAAGGGCTGTCGCGCGCCGAACATGCGCGCGAAGTGCTGCTGCAGGACGACGACGACGCGCCGCAGCGCGAGAGCGAGCGCGAGATGGACTTGGCGCTATCCGACATCGAGACACAGGAACTCGGCGCCGTGAGCGCGGCGTTGCGCCGGCTGCAGGGCGACGACTACGGCCTGTGCGCCGACTGCGGCAGCGACATTCCGTTCGATCGGCTGAACGTCGAACCCTGGGCGCTGCGCTGCGTGGCCTGCGAGTCCAGACGAGAACGCGGCGCCCAACCCTGAATCAGGGAGGAAATCGTCCGAGTCGGTCGACACGTCCTTGAACGGGATCGCACTAGTTCTGCCCTTGGCCTGCAAAACCGGCGGACAATTTTTCCCGCACACCTTATCTATTCATTCCCTCCCCGCCGCGGCCATCACCGATGTATGTGTTCACGGGGTAGTTCCGCCCGCTGCCGTCGCGCACATCGTGCGCTCCCT
>JANOJJ010000234.1:0-15742 GCA_031408155.1 Rubrivivax sp. | reverse complement strand
GATCACATGGCACCGGGCAATGTCGTATGGTCACAACAACGCAGGTGCCCTGGCTCGGACCCGGCGGGATTATTGCATCAGCCTATGGCGCAGCCAGGCTGTGACTGCCTCGAAGGGTGAGAAATCACGTCTCACGGTGTTGCAGCGTTTCAACAGCAACCCGCGTAGGCGCTACCAGTTCCAACGCAACCCGCTGTAGATCGTCATGGCCCCGTACTCGAAAATCGGCAGATTGCTCGCTTGCCGAACCAGTTGCAGCTGCAACACGGCCTGTGCGCCGCCGAGGATCGACGAGGCCGGACGGTAGGACAGTTCCGCATTGATCTGCTGCTGCTTGACCCAGCGAACAGCGTCGCTTTTAAGCCTCACGCTGTAGCCCAGTTGGTCCTGCACCTCCGACAGGCGCAGGCTCAGATCGACCTGCCACTGCGGGCCAAGCGGCACTGACAGGCGCGCTCCCGCCGTGAGTTGACGCTGTACGCCTCCGGGCCGGGTGTCGTCGTCCGGACGGTCTTGCGCGCCACGCAGAAAAAGCGACCAGGCGCCACCCGCCACGGACAGAAGTGGACATTGCGCGCCCAGTTGGACGCCGGTGGCGAGCGCGTTGAACGACGCAGTCGTGAGTTGCCTGCGCTGTTCGGCGTCGACGCCCAGTCGCAACCGGCAGCTGCGGGCTGCGACGTCGGTAGCCAGCCCCGCGCGCATCAACCGGTAGGGCTCGTTGAGCGGGCCGCCGACCCAGGACGCACCCAGCTCCAGATGGGTTCGCCACCAGGCCCAGCTGTGCAGGCCTGACGCCGCCCATTGCACATAGGTCCAGTCCGTAGGCCGCTCTGACGCGGTTCTGCGCGTGGACGCTGTCAAGCCTGTACGCCAGACCGTCCCGGGCTCGGGGCTGTAGGCTCCTTGCAGCGCAGCCGAGGTGAAGAGCGCCGCCCCTCGCCGTGGTTGGCTGCTGACAGGCAAGGTGACATTGCCTTCAGGCGCGGTCAGGGTCAATTCGGTCAGGCGGGGCGACTGATCGAGGTTGTTCTCATAGCCGCCCAAGAGCGAGATCTCTCTTTGCAGACCCCACACGGGCAAGCCGGTGCGACCCAACCTGGCCGAGCGCGCGAAGGTCAGTTGCGGCGGGAACAGTCGCGCCCGCAGCGCAGGCGGGATGTCGGTCCGCACGGCCCAGGCTTTGGCCAGTTGCTCGAGCGCCCGACCTTCACCGAGTGCCGCCAGTGCCAGCGCATGGTCGGCCTGGGCGCCGAGATTGCCTGGGTCGAGCAGCAACGATCGCTCCAACCAGATCAGCGCCTGCTCGGGGTCACCGTCTTCGAGCAACAGGCCGCCAAGGACGGCCAGAAACCCCGGGCTGTCGATGCAGCTCGCGCGCAGGCCCTCCATCGTTTGAAGGTATGCACTGCGCTGGCTGGCCGTGGCGGGCCAGGGCCTGGAGATCGCGCGTTCGCACGTCAGCGCAGGGCCGCCGTCAGCCGGCTCGATCGACAAGGTTGCCGAGGCTGGGTCGGCGCTGCTGTTTGCGAACGCTGGAACAGCGGCAGTCAGCACAAACCCCAGTGCCGAGGCCAGGACCCAGGCCAGGACCCAGGCCAGTACCGACATCAGCAAGCGCATGCATCGCAGCCCGATGCATGCAGACCCGGCAGCCGGGCTCACGCGTTGCGGCTTGCGTGCGTGACTATGACTCGCCCAGCGCCCGATCCGATTTCACCCAGCCGCAGCGGCTGGCCCCAACGCGACCACTTCTCGGCCGGGTCGACCGAACGACCCTCGGCCGCTACCGCGCTGGTGGCCCAGTTCAGGTCCACACTGACCAGATCGGCCCAGCCGACCGGGGCAAACAGCCTGTAATGCTTGCCCAAGCCTTCAAGCAGGTACTCGCCCAAGGGCTCGAGGCCGTCCGCAGGCAGCAATTCGGCCAACTGCGGGCCAACCAGGATAGGCATCGAAAGATCGGTTGTCATCTGCTGAATACGGTTGGCAACGCTGACGGGCTCACCCAGCGTGGCATGGGCCCTGCGCCGGGCTGGCCCGAATGAACCTACGATTGCGGAGCCAGACTCCAGTCCGACGCCCAAAGCCAGCGGCTGCACAGGACTTTGCTCCGAAATCGGCTTGCGGCTGGACAGCAATTGCCGAGTTGCCTGACACAACTCGCGGGCTGCCGCCAGCGCACTCAAGGGATGATCGTCTCGTCCGGGTGACGCATTCCAGACTGCCATGACCGAGTCCCCGATCACATTCTCCACCACGCCACCAGGGCGCTCGACCACATCGACCACATCGACGGCGATGCAGCAGAACGCATGCTGCAACGCAGCGGTCTCCTCGGGTGGATTGTGGGCAGCGAAGGCAGAGAAGTTGCGGATGTCAGCCACCATCACGCTGATGATGCGCTGGTCTACCTGCAGATTGCCGCTGGGGTCGCTGACCATCAGCCGTTGCGCCACCGGCCCCGGCAGGTAAGCACCCAGGTGAGCCGACAAGCGCTCACCCTGGGCTCGCGCCAGCGCGTGCTCGACGGTGGCCAGCGTGATCGAGGCCACGACTGCGAACAAGGCCAGCTCGAGCCAGGGCAACCAATATCCGAGCTGCAACTGCGCGCTGCCGCCCAGCAGCACGATCCCGAGCGCCAGGACGACCCCGGTCAGGGGCAATCGCTTGGCCGGCGCACCCCGCTTGCGCACCGCCACGCCGACCAGGAACCCGGCCAGAATCAAGGTGGCCAGGGCTTGGACCACAGGCCATGTCGCCGGCGTATAGGGGATTCGCCTGTCGAGCAGCCCGGCCAGGGCCTGCGCGTGCACTTCGATGCCGGACGACACGGCACTCAACGGTGTCGAAACCGTGTCGCTCAGGCCGAACGCGGTCGCTCCTACCAGCACCAATGCACCCTTGAGCAGGCGAGCATCGATGCGGCCGCGAAGGACATCGGCCGCAGGGATCGATATGAACGAACTGCGCGACTGCCCGTAGGGTATGCGCAGGTTGCCGTCACGGTCGAGCGGAACGACCACTCCAGGCAAGCTGTTCGAGGTCAGCCAGACTGCGGGGCCGAACCAACCCCCGGGCCACGCGCTGGAGTTGCGTTCATGCCAGCGCCAATCAGGTGCGAGCGAGGTCCGATTCGCCTGCTCGGGTTGAGCCGCCCGCCAGAGCACCGCCAAGGGCAGGCTGACTTGGGCGCGGCCGTCCGCGCAAATCATGGCGGGCAAGCTGCGAACCACGCCATCGGACTCGACATGCGGCGTGATGTGCCCAACCGCCGGGCGCGCCTGGAGCAGGGTTGCGCTGGTTCCGTAGTAACCGAATGCAGCCGGAGCGAACGGCGGACACGTGCCTTCGATGGCGCCGAAAATCTGTCCTACGGTCGGCGTCACATTGCGATCGATCGAGAGGATTTGCGAAACCACCACCGGGGCAGTTGCCCAGGCGTCCCTCAACAAGTCGTCGCCTTCACGCTCTTCTGCGAAGACGATGTCATAGGCCTGAACCAGGACGCCAGCCTTGGCCATTTGGCGCGACAGTTGGGCGATCGTCTCTCGCGGCCAGGGCCAGGGGCCGATCTGCGCGAGGCTTTGTTCATCGATGTCCACCACCACCACGCGACGCTCGGCGGAACTGGAGGCACCCAGCCGCCAGATCGCATCACCCACCGCCCCTTCAGCGATCGCGATCCCGTGCGGTGCCAGGTACGACGGCAACCAGGCGAGCAGCAGCGCCAGCAGCACCGCGCCCGCGCGCAGGCGCCAAGGGTGACGCCGCCAACCGCCGCTCATCGACAGCCTGCTCGATGGTTGCGACCGCTGGCCCTCGACCGCACGTCAGTTGCCCCAGAGCGTGATGCCTCGGAACAAACCTCCCCCTGCGCTGCGCTCGAACAAGTAGCCCGCCTCGCGACCGTTGTGAGCGACAGCTCCGGACACGCGCTGGTCTGCGTCCCTGACTGAGAAGATGCCGTCAGGACGAATCTCGCCGGCGACGCGGAGTTCGCCCTTGACGCCCGATGCCGCCAGCAGATCGAGACCGGTGGCAAAGTTGCGCCGCGCAAAGTCCACCGTCAGATTGCCAGCCGTGATGGCAGCAGTCTCATGGCTGTTACCCAGGGCGTAGGAGGCACTCGCGCGGCTCAGGCGAAACTCAACCGTCGCGGCCGAAGGATCTGAAAAGAGGGATCCGGCGCCCTTTTGGTTCTTGCGAAAGAGGCCGAAATCGTCATCGGCAACGGTCACGTGGCTACCCAGGCGGGCAAGGGAAAACGGAACGCTGACATGGTCGTCGCCCGGCCCGACAATCGCCCAGCGACCCCAGACCAACTGCGAATCGAGGCTGGCAGCCCGGTTGAGGTCAGGCAGGTTGGTCTTGGCCAGCGTCAACAGCGTTGCCGCGGCGCTGTCGTTGCCATGCAACAGCTCTCGGGTCGTCGGCTCGGCCGCCGCAATGCCGCCGGATCTGGCAGCGGCCATCGCCAACCGGCGGGCGTCGTTCTCGCGTTCGCCAACGCCAGAGCCTGTCAACGAATCAACGGTGGGCACGATGCGGGTCACCCGATCGCCAGGCTTGACCTCGGCCATCAGACGACCCATGCTGGCCGACAGCTCGCGAACATCGGCTCCGCGACAGGGTCCGACCGCCGTGGCCGCACAGGTCGGCCCGATTGCGCCGACGACGATCGTCCCGTCCGCCACCGTCGCCCGCACGCCGTCGACATCGGTGCGGACGATGAAGTCGGTACCGCGCACGCCGATCGCTGCGATCGGTGTGTTGAGCCTGAAGCGTGACTTGTCGCTGTCGATGGCTGCGCCGGAGATCGAGCGCGCCGCGCCTCTGTCGACCCGGAAACGGACCTCGTTGAGCCTGGGTTCGTGCTGGTTGAACTGAAAGGCCTGGACCTCGAATACGCTGTCGGGTCGGACGCTCACGGCAGCGTTGTCGACAAAGCGCATGTGAACATGCCCGTTGACCGAGGTCTCGACCCGATCGCCGACGCGGATGCTGGCGCCGCGGCGCAGTAACTCGCTGCTGCCGTCGACCCGGAAGACCAAGGCCTCACCGACGATGAGGGTAACTTCAGCGACGTCACCCGCGGCGCCATTCGCGGCCCCCGCCAGGCCCGAGCAGGCCACCACCGCCGCCATGCCGGCATGGAGGGCTCGAAGTCGGGTCCCGCGGGAGTCACTGGGCTTGCTCATGACAGGCTCCAAACCGGCGGCGCCGGAAGCTGGATAAGTTACGCGAGAATCAATCATGCTCCCAGCGCTGTCGAATCGTTGTGCTGTGCATCACAAACCGAATGGTCTCTAGGAAGCACAGTCCGGCTCGTTCATGCCCGTCCTCATCCCGATTCTCCAAGGTCTACGCCTCTTCGACCAGCTACCCGTTGACAAGCTCGCCCAGGTTGCCCAATCCATGAGCGAGCGCCGCGTCGAGCGGCGCGAAGTCGTGATCAAGCGTGGTGAGGTAGGAACCGGATTGGGTTTCCTGATCGAAGGCCGGCTGCAGAGCGTCAACTTTACCCTTGACGGCAAAGAAGTGGGCACTGACTTTATCGAGAACGGAGACTTCTTCGGCGAGCTCTCAGTGATCGACGGCAGGCCCGCGCCCGAATACGTGATTGCCGTGGCGCCCTCGCGCGTGGTCGTGCTGGACCGCGACCGGGCGCGGCAGCTGATGTTCTCGACCCCGGTCGGCGCCGAGGCGGTGGCCACACGATTGGCAGAACGCATGCGTCGCGCCGCCAGCCACCGCGCGATGCTGGCCCTACCCAGTTCGTTTCAGCGGGTCTGCGCACAATTGGCGCTGCTGGCTCAGCGCACGTCGAGCGGCGCGGTCGTGATCTCGATGCCGCCCACGCATCAAGAGGTCGCCATCATGGTCAACACGAGCCGAGAAACCGTGACGCGCACCCTGCAGTTCCTGCAGTCCATGAAGGTGGTCAAGCGAACCGGGGTCGACCTGGTCGTGCAGCAGCCGGACGTCCTGCAACAGGCTGCGGAAGGAAAAGTGGCACCCACCAAGTAGGTGCTGCCTCCGAGCCTCTCAGCCGACCAGCGTCGCTGGGCGCCCGGGCGCCGCTTCTGCACGGTACTCGTAGACGACGGTTCGCAGCCGCGCGCGGACCTCCGCGTCTGACAGCACACCAGGGCCGCTGGCCCAGGCCAGCAGATCGTCGATCGGCCTCGAATCGTCCGCCAGCTTGGCCACCCTCAGCATCCTGAAGCGGGTCGGCAACGTGTCGTCGGCGTCGGCCAGCAGTTCCTCGATCAACTTCTCGCCTGGCCGCAACCCCGAGAAGACGATCGGCACTTCTTCCAGCGTGTGCCCGGCCAGTCGAATGAGATCGCGCGCCAGGTCGACGATCCTGACCGGCTCACCCATGTCCAGCACCAGCACCTGAGCGCTTTCACCAATGGCTGCGGCCTGCAGCACCAGCCGCGCAGCTTCGGGAATGGTCATGAAGTAACGGATGATGTCCGGATGCGTGACCGTCACCGGCCCGCCGCGCGCGATCTGCTCCTTGAACTTCGGGATCACGCTGCCACTGCTGCCCAGCACGTTGCCGAAGCGCACCGCCATGAACCGCGTCAACGGATGGGCCGCCGCCAGCGACGACAGTGCGAGCTCGGCCGCGCGTTTGGTCGCACCCATCACGTTGGTCGGATTGACGGCCTTGTCGGTGCTGATGAGAACGAATCGCTCGACTTTCTGCTCGGCCGCAGCCAACGCTGCCTGCCAGGTGCCCAGCGTGTTGTTGCGCAGCGCGGCCCAGGCGTTGTGGTCTTCCATCAGCGGCACGTGCTTGTAGGCGGCGGCGTGGAACACCACCTGCGGCTGCCAGGCGGCGAAGGTGGCGCGCAGGTGAGCCAGGTCCTTCACGTCGCCGATCAGGCGTACCAGCTCGATCCCGGGATGGCCTTGGCCCAGTTCCTGCTCGATGGAATACAGGTTGAACTCGCTCAGCTCGTACAGCACGAGTCGTGCCGGGCGGTAGCGCGACACCTGGCGACACAGTTCGCTGCCGATGCTGCCGCCGGCACCCGTGATCAGCACCACCTTGCCGCGCAAGGTGCCGCCGATGCCGGCTTCGTCCAGTTGCACCGGGGCGCGGCCGAGCAGGTCTTCGGGCTCGATGTCGCGCAAGCGCTCGATCCGGCTCTTGCCTTCGCGCAACTCGTCGACCGTGGGCACGGTGAGCACCGGCAGGCCGGTGCCAGCCGCCAGCTCGAGCGCATGCCGGCGCTCGTTGGGCGTGGCACTGGGCATGGCCACGATGACGTGGGTCGCAGCGCCGCGCACGGACTTGTCGCGGATGGCCACCAGCGGGCCCAGCACCTGGGTGGAGCCGATCCGCGTGCGCCGCTTGGCCGGGTCGTCGTCGAGCAGCCCGAGCACGGTCCAGCCCTGTTCGTGGATCCCGGCCAGCAGCATGCGCGCCGCCGCGCCGGCACCCAGCACGATGGCGCGGCGTGCATCCTTGTCGCTGCCGGTGATGCGCGCGCGCGCATGCTCGTAGACCATGCGGTAGGCGATGCGCACGACGCACAGGCCCATCAGCGCGACGATCGGATGCAGCGCCAGCACCGCGCGCGGCACGGCACGCAGGCCCAGACCCATGACCACCAGCGCCGCCACCGCGCCAGCACCCAGGCAGGCCAGCGTCAGGCGCTTGACTTCGCCAAAGCCCGAGAAGCGCCACAGGCTTTGTGGCATGCGCAACCAGGCCAGGGTCAGCAGGTAGGTGGCCACCACACCGGCGAGCACGAAGCCGTCGTACCAGGGCCGCGCACTGATCCAGCGCTCGAACCCGAGCCGGAACAGGTAGGTGATGTTCCAGCACGCGGCCACCACCGCGGCATCGATCGCCAGCGACAGCGGCACCCGGTGTGGTCGCAGCCGCGCCAGCAGCGCGTCGAGCCGGTGCCAGACCGTGGGCAAGCGGTTCATGCGCGGCCGAACAACACGCGCAAGGTGCGTGCGATCACCTGCAGGTCGGTCCACAGGCTGGCGCTGGCGGCATAGTCTGCCGCTGCCTGCAGCTTGCGCGGCAGGATGAGCTCGATGTATTCACGCTCGGGGTCGGCCGCAGCGGCCAGCAACTCGGCTTCGTCGAGGAACTCGAGCGACGACGGGTCGGTGATGCCCGGCCGCACCGCCAGCGCGCGTTCGCGCAGTGCCGGCGGGTAGTGCTGCACGTAGCGCGCCACCTCGGGCCGCGGGCCGACCAGGCTCATGTGGCCGAGCAGCACGTCGATCAGCTGCGGCAACTCGTCGATCCGCGTGCGGCGCAACCAGCCGCCGCAGCGCGTGATGCGCGCATCGGCACCTACCGTCAGCGCCGGTCCGCGCTGCGTCGCGTCAGCGACCATGGTGCGGAACTTGTGGATCCGAAACGGCTGGCCGTAACGACCCACGCGCTCCTGCCGGAAGAACACCGGGCCGGGCGAATCGAGCTTGATCAGCAGCGCGATCAGCAGCAGCGGGGGCGCGAGCAGCAGCAGGGCCACGATGGCCGCGGCCAGATCGAAGGCACGCTTGCGCATCTATCGGGCAGCAGGGGGGTCAACTCCGTCGAAGACCTGCTCCATCGGCACCGAGCAGCCGATGCTGGCGGCTTCGAACGCCGGGCCGTCGCTCATGTCGTACAGCACCCACTGGCCCTGCGCATTGCGGCGAAAGGCCTCGACGCGGCGAGTGTCAGGGTCGATCAACACGAATTCCTCGAGCGACGGCAGCCGCCGATAGACCGCAAACTTCAGGCCCCGGTCGTAGGCCTGCGTGCTGGGCGACAGGACTTCGATCACCAGCTTGGGCGAGCGGAAGATCATGTCCGTGGCCAGATCGGCCCGGTCGCAGGTGACCAGCAGGTCGGGGTAGAAGATCGCGTCGTCGGCGATCTGCAGCTTCATGCCTTCGGTAAACACCCGGCATGGCGTGCCGTCCAACTGTTCAGCCAGCCGACGGTTCAGGTTGGACACGATGCATCCATGCACGCGCCGCGCCCCGACCATGGCGAAGACTTCGCCGCGAACGAACTCGTTCTTGTCGGGCTGCTGGTTTTCCCATTCCAGGTACTCGGACAGCGTCAGCTTGATTGCGGCTACGGTCATGGTTTCACCTTCAGCGGCATTGTGCCGCCTCGAGGCTCCAGCGCCCGCCGGACCGCGTTGATCACGCGGTCGACGTCGCCATCGCTCATGCGTGTGTAGATCGGCAGGCTGACCAGGCGCTCGAAGGCGTGCTGGCTGTGCGGGAACTGCTCTGCCCGCAGGTCGTAGCGCTGGCGCCAATACGGGTGCAGATGGAGCGGGATGTAGTGCACGCTGCAGCCGATGCCCAGATCGAACAAGGCCTCGATGAAGCGGTCGCGCCCGATGCCGGCAGCGTCACCCAGTCGCAGGGCGTACAGGTGCCAGGCATGCAGGTCGCCCGCTGCCGGCAACGGCGGCGTGATCAGCGGCAGGCCGGCAAAGGCCTGGTCGTAACGGGCCGCGATCTCGGAGCGCCGGCGCTGGAAGCCCCGTGCGCGCCTGAGTTGGTGGATCCCCAGCGCCGCGGCGACATCGGTCAGGTTGTACTTGAACCCCGGCGCCACCACCTCGTAGTACCAGCTCGGCACCTTGGCGGTGAAGCGGTCGAAGGCGTCGCGATTCATGCCATGCAGGCGCATCACGCGGGCGCGCTCGGCCAGCGCGGCGTCGCGCGTCACGAGCATGCCGCCCTCGCCGGTGGTCATCGTCTTGTTGGCGTAGAAGCTGAACACCGTGGCGTCGCTGTCGAACGAGCCGACCAGTCGGCCACCCAGCGTGGTGGGCAATGCGTGCGCCGCGTCTTCCACCACCTTCAGGCCATGCCGCCGCGCGACGGCCATGATGGCGGGGATGTCGGCCGCCAGCCCGGCGTAGTGCACCGGCATCACGGCCCTGGTGCGCGGCGTGATCGCGGCCTCGACCAGCCGTGGATCGATGCACATCGTGGCCGGGTCGATGTCGACCAGCTTCACGTCGGCACCCAGGTAGCGCACGACCTCGGCGGTGGCGGTGAAGGTGTGGGTGGTGGTGATGACCTCGTCGCCGGGACCGATGCCCAGCCCTTCGAGCGCCAGATGCAGCCCCGCGGTGGCCGAGTTGACGGCGATCGACTGCGCGGCCTGGCCGCCCATGAAGGCGCTGAAGTCCTGCTCGAAGCGGCGCGCCTTGGGGCCGGTCGTGATCCAGCCCGAGCGCAGGGTGTCGACCACTTCGGCGATCTCGTCGTCACCGATGTCGGGCAAGGCGAACGGAAGGAACGGCAATCCGGAGGTGTTGTTCATCGGGGTTTGGCGACCCAGGCCAGGACATGCGTGCGCAGCAGGGGCAGCAGGTTCAACGCATCGTGCAGGCGCGGGTGCACACGGCAGGCTGCACGCGCCAACGGCGGCGCCAGCGTCACCCGCCGCGCCGTCAGCTCGCCCTGCGGAAAGAGCTGGCGGATGCGCCGCAGCGGCACGCCGCGCACGTCGGCGTTATGCGGATTGTCGAGCGTGAAGTCGTACCAGACCACCGCCCCTCCCGGGCGCAGCCAGCGCCACATCGCGGCCGCCAATCGCTGCTGGAAGGCGTCGTCGAGCAGCGACGAGAAGACGGTGGACTGCAGCACCAGGTCCTGGCTGCCGGCGGGCACGTCGGCTGCGCTGGCGTCACCCGGCAGCAATCGCAAGGCGGCCGGCAGCCGCACGCGGGCCTGCTCGAAGCGATCAGTCAGCAGTTCGATGCCCTGCAAGTGGCCCGGTGCAAAGCCCAGCTGCAGCAGCTCGAGCAGGTTACCGCCGCTGCCGCAGCCGACTTCCGTCAGGCGCAAGTCCTCAACCGTCTGGATGCCGGCGCGGCGCAGCAGCCACAGCAAGGCGCGCTGTCGTTCCTGCAGCAGGCGGTTGACCTCGGGTCGCAAGGGGCTGTAGCGGTCGGACGGCGTGCGCCGCGAATAGCGCTCGATCACGGCTTGCGGTTCGTTCACTGCGGCGCCCCCATCACCTGCAGGAAGCGCTGCGCCAACACCGGGTAGGTGTGGTGCGACAGCACGAAGTCGCGCCCACGCTCGCCCATCGCCTGCCGTTCGGCGCTCGGCAACGCGGCCAGCCGGCGCAAGCCGTCGACCACGTCGGCCGCCGACTCCGGTGGCACGGTGATGCCGCAACCGGCTTCGGCCACCGGGTCGTTGCCTGCCTCCACCGAGTGCAGCACGGCACAGCCGGCCATCATGTAGTCCATCAGCTTGTTGGGCGCGATGCCGAAGCGGTAGAGGGGGACCCGCTGCCAGCCGATGTAGGCGATGTCGATCGCAGCCAGCAGCGACGGAATCTGTGCCTTGGGAATGGCGGGCAGCAGACTCACGTTCGACAAGCCCTCGGCCTGCACGCGCGCGGTCAGCCGCGGCTTGAGGTGGCCGTCGCCCACCAGCACGAAGTGCAGCGCCTGGCCCTGCAGTCGGCCGGCGGCGTCGAGCAAGCTGTCGAGTGCGTTGGGCACACCGTGCGAGCCGGCGTAGCCGACCAGGACCTTGCCGGACGCGCGCGCGGTCCGCAGCAAGGCCTGCAGTGCCGGGCCCAGCGGCTCGGTCTGGCCCTGCCATTCTTCGATCGTGATGCCGTTCGGCACGATCGCCAGCTTGCGCAGGTCGAGCCCGCGCGAGGCCATGTAGTCATGCACCTTGGGCAGCATCGAGACCACGACATCGGCATCGCGGTAGGCGGTGTCTTCGGCGCGCTGGCACAGCATGATGAACGGGTGCCAGGCCGGCATGCCGAACAGCTCGCGCGGCGACAGCGGCCACAGGTCATGCACCTCGTAGATCAAGCGCGCGCCGGCCAGCCGGGCGATGCGGCGCGCGACCCAGATGTCCATCGGGTAGGTGCTGGAGGCGATCACGACCTCGGGCTTGAACTCGCGCACCAGGCGCGGCGCATCACGCCAGACCGCTGCCAGGAAGGTCCACACGTTGCGCGCGCGGCGCGGCCCGTTGCCGCGATAGGGCGGCGTGCGTACCCAGCGGTAGTCGATGCCGTCGACCACCTCGTCACCGGCCTCGGGCTGGCGCGTGCGCACGTGGGAAAAGTCGGCCGCCACCAGCTGCACCCGGTGCCCGGCGCGCACCCATTCACGCGCCAGGTAGTAGGGGCGGTACTCCATCCCGAGCGCCGGGCTGCCGGCGTAATGATTGAGGTAGAGGATGTTCATGCGGTGGCGAGCGCCCGCAAACGCTCGACGAAGGCCTGCACCGCAGGCGCGAAGAGTGCATGCTGACGCACCCAGGCGCGATTGTCGCTGGCGATGGCCTGCGCCCGCTGCAGCAGCTCGTGCAGGCGCACGGCGTCGGGCAGCTCGCCGTCGGGCAGGATCAGCCCGTTGTCGCCGCTGCGCACCAGTTCGCGGTTGGCCGGCAGGTCCGACAGGATCGGGATGCAGCCATGGGACAGGGCCTCGAGCACCGACACCGACACCGAGTCGCTGCTCGGCAGCGACAGATACCACTGCGCTTGCGCGTACCAGCCGGCCTGGGTCTGCGCGTCGAGGTGACCGACGAACTGCACGCAAGCCCCGAGGCCGCTGGCGCGGACCTGGCGTTCGAGCGCAGCGCGCAAGCTGCCGTCGTTAGCCACCACCAGCCGCAGGCCGGGCCATAGCCTGGCCATCGCCGCAAACGCGCGCAGCACGCGGCCCGGTTGGTAGATCGGCTCCAGTCCGCGGTTGGCGAACACCAGCAGCGGGTCCTTGGCTGGCGGCGCCGCTGGCATGGCCTCGAGGCCGAACGGAAAGACCATCACCTCGCGCGCGCCGAGCGCCTGCATGCGCGCGGCCATCACGCGTGAATCGCTGCTGGTCAGCACGCAGGCGCGCAGCACGCGCGTGGTCAGCCAACGCCAACCGGCGCCACGCTCGGGCGTGACCAGGATGTCGCTGCCCCAGGCCGAGCCCACCAGCCGCCCGGGCACGCACAACAGCCGCTGCGCCAACCAGGCCAGCGTGCCATGCGAGGTGAGGTAATGTGCATGCAGCCAGTCGGGCTGCACCTGGCGCAACCAGCGCGCCAGCCGCGGCAGTGTTCGCAGCAGGCCGACGTTGCCGCCCTGCGCGTCGGGCCGGGTGGCCAGCGCCAGCCGGCGGCCTGCCGGCAGCACGGCGTCGAAAGCAGGCGCGAAGCCGCGGCTGGACACCGCCCACAGGTCGACGCCGGGTACTGCGGCCAGTGCCCGCGCCCACTTCAGCAGGTGCGGGCTCTCGCCGTCACCGATCAGCACCAGCCGCATCGTGGCTCAGCCCGAATGGCCGGCCCAGGCGTCGTAGTGCGCACGCGCGGCCGGGTGGGCGTCGAGCCAGTCGCGGTCGAGCTCACGAGTGTCGCCCACCACCTGCGCCGGCTGGCCGCCGACGACGGCGAAGTCGGGCACCTCGCCGTCCACATAGCTGTAGGCCTTGACGATCACGCCGCGGCCGACCCGGCTGCCGGGCATGACGACGCTGTGCGGGCCGATGAAGCTGTAGGCGCCGATGCGGGTGTCGAGTCGCACGAAGCCTGCCGGATCGGTGTCGCCCCAGTAGGCCCGGCCGGCCAGACGCAGCGACTGGTGGCTCGAATGGGTCAGCAGCGCGCAATGCGTGGTCACCTGAACGCCTTCGGCGATGTGCAGGTCAGCTGAAGCATCGAGCAGGTTGAAGGGGCCGACGTAGACATGGTCACCGATGAACAGCCGTTCGGGCGACTCGATGCGGGTGCTGCTGCTGATGCGGGTGTGCGCCAGCCAGCGACCGTCGGCGCCGCGCCAGCCGTAGAGCATGCGCGGCGCCACCAGGGCGCGCCAGCAGCGCTGCAGCCATTCGCGCATCACGCTCGTCCTCCTCGCCGCCATCCTAAGCCACGCAGGTCGGCGGCCAGTCGTGCCCCGGGGCGCAGCAGCTGGGACAAGGGCAAGCCGGCATGACGGGCAAAGCGCCAGGCCAGCAGCAGCACGCTGGCGGCATAGGCCACGCTGGCCGCCACCGCGGCGCCGGCCATGCCCAGGCGCGGCACCAGCAGCAGCGCCAGGCCGGCGTTGATCAGCAACGAGATGGCAGCCACCTGGGCCGGCACCTGCGGCATGCCGGCGTGGTTGGTGAAGTAGGCCGACAGCGCCGAGGCGCCGCCGAACAGCAGCGCACCGGGCAGCAGCCACGCCATCAGCGGCAGGCTGGCGGCATAGTCCGGCCCCAGCACCCAGGGCACGAGCACGCGGGCGGCCAGCCACAGCACCGGTGCGGCCAGCAGCAAGGCGGTGACGCTGAGTTGCACCACGCGGACCGTGGTCGCAGCGGCCAAGGCGCGGTCGGGCGTGCCGATGCGGCCATACACCGCCTGCGTCAGCGATCCCGAGACGAACCACAGCAGTTCGGCGACGACGACGGCGATCGAATAGACGCCGGTCGCCGACAGGCCCAGCAGCCGCTCGACCACGAACAGGCCGACGCGGTAGTTGAGCAGGCCGACCAGGTTGCTGGCGCCGATGGTGGCGATGAAGGGCAGTTCGCGGCCGAGCGCGCCGAAGTCGGGTGCCGCCAACCGTGCCCCGCGCCACAGCAAGGCCACGGCCACGATGCCTACCACCACCTTGGCCGCCACCCATGTCGCCAGCACTGCCGCCAACGTGGGCGCTGCCACGGCGGTCACGCCCAGCAGCAGCAGCAGCGCCAGCAGTGGCGGCGCCAGCGCCAGCCGCGCCAGCGGCAGCATGCGCCCTTCGCCCAGCCACAGGCCCTGCAGGTTGGGCGCCAGCAGCAGGGCGGGGGCACCCAGCGCCAGCAGCCACAGCCAGCGGTAGGCGGGCGGGCCACAGGTCGAGACGCCCCACAGCCCCACGCTGGCCAGCAGGCCCAGCCCGACGCAGGCCAGCAGCGTGGCCGACACCAGTGCCCGCGGCTGCTCGCCATGGTGCGACACGCGCCGCGCGAGTGCGATGCCGAAGCCCGACAGCAGCGCCAGCAACACGCCTTCGACGCTGGTGAAGAGCGCAAAGGCGCCCTGCGTCGCGGTGCCGATGCGCGCCGTGATGGCGGTGATGGCCAGCACCAGCGCCACCCCGAGCAGCCGGGTCGCCAGGTTGATGAGCGTGCCGCGCGCGACGCTGTCCATGCTCAGCGCGCGAACGTCATGCGCAGGATGTCGCCACGATCCAGCAGCCGGCCCAGCAGCAAGCCTGCGCGATGGCGCCAGAACGGGCCGTCGCCGGCCACGCCTTCGCTGGCGCAATGGACTTCGCGCAGCCCGGCGCGATCGGCCGCCCGGGCCATCGTCGCGCGGCTGAAGAAGCTCAGGTGCCAGGGCGGCGTCATCAGATGCCAGGCCGCCTGCCGCGCCTGCGCATAGGCGCTGCCCCAGTCGCCGGTGGACAACACCAGGCGCCCGCCGGGCTTGAGCACACGAGCGGCCTCGGCCAGCAGCGGCACGGGGTCGGGCACATGCTCGATCACGTCCCATAGCGTGACGATGTCGAACTGCGCGGCCGCCAGCGCGGCCTGCTGCAGCGTGCCGGTGATCACCGGCAGTCGCAGCCGCTCGCGCGCGTAGGCCGACGACCATGCCGACAACTCGACCCCCTGCACCTCGTAGCTGTACTGGGCTTCGGCCAGAAAGAAACCAGCCGCGCAGCCGACGTCGAGCAGCCGCCCGCTGGCCGGAAGGCGCGGCGGCAAGTGGCGCAGCAACCACAGCTTGCGCCGGGCGTGCG